>CAZOQD010000184.1:0-1002 GCA_964581925.1 Candidatus Woesearchaeota archaeon | reverse complement strand
CAAGAAGCAAAAGGTTGTTCATTTAAAAAAACAACCTCTCTACCTGGCGCCCAGCTACTTCCCGCATAGGAATCATGATATTCCCAATCTCCTTTCTTGTAATTGTAATCCTTGTGTCCGGGTAATATTGGTGTCTTACATTTATGTTTTGATTTAATCTCTTTTGGTGCTGCATAGGTATTTCTGTGAGCTTCGGCTATAAATGCTAGTAATTCTTCTTTGTTTAATTTATTATTATTTCCCATTTTCTAGTATAGGTCATTATTTTTGTTAATAAAATTATCTCTGAGTATAATGTTTTTTGTTTTGGATGCAATATAATGCGATCATTAATTCTGATGAGATGTAGGCTAGATGGGGTTTTTCGACTAGGTTTCGTTTTACTATTTCTTTTATGATTTTGTCTGGGTTTGTTGCGGTTAGTTCTAGGGTTAGTTTGTGGTTGTTGTTTACGAATCCGCAGTGGATTTTGTCGTTATTTATTTTTACTAAGAAATAACCGTTGGGGTCTTTTTGCCAGGGGTATGTGTTGTTGTCACAGTTTACTTTTTCTCTGTCTTGTTTTATTGTTATTTGTTTTAGAGGGCATTTGGTTTGCATCTTAGATTTGGTAGAAAATGGGAGTATTTAAGGTTTGAGTTTGGTTTATGTATAACTATATGGTAGTAACAATAGAAAGGTTTAAATACTAGTGGAATATCAATAAATAAGGAGAAAAATGATACCACAAGTAATACCTTTGAGAGATAATGGAAGACTTAATGTAGATAGGGGAGTCCATGCAAGATATAAAGTTGAAAAAACAGGGCTTTCAGCTACACCAGTGTCATTAACTATTCAATGTTATTCTAAAGGTAAAGATGATGCTGAAACTCCTATCAATGATCTCTCCTGCGATTCTACATTATACTTTGATAGGGAAGGAAAGATAGTTGATAGAGCCCCAATGAGACCTTGGACTACTGCAAGAAAAATGCAAGATAGATATGCTGATAAACTATT
>CAZOQD010000183.1:0-1005 GCA_964581925.1 Candidatus Woesearchaeota archaeon | reverse complement strand
TCTTTTAACAAATCTTTCATCTTTAACATTATCTATCTCCTAATTACTTTACATTGCTGCTAAACTGGAACTGCCCGCATTATTCACAGTCAACTTAAACCTACTTCCATCTGGGGATTGTAATACAATACCAGCCGCTGAACCACTTCCACCTGCTTCTATAAGTCCAAATGAACCAGTTGAATCTGCTGAACTACTTACGTCTCCATTATAACTTCCTGATACTTGTAACGAACCTGATAATTGGATTGCTCCATTGCCTGAAATGTGAACTATATGTGATACTGTAGCTGAATCTACATCTACTAATGTTCCTGCTGTAGGACCTGCAATATTTACAGCGGCCGAAGAACCACTTACTTCTAAAACTCCATCCATTTGCTCAGTACCAGTTGCGGATAAATTAAGAAAACTATCTATAGTATCTGCAAACTGATCTTCTGTGGGTTGATCTCCTGTTTCAAAATAACCTTTTAATGTTGTTCTACCTTGTTTCGCCATAATTCACCTCTTATTGTACAATAAAGGAATCACCGATCTGCCATAGACCAATTCCATATTGTAACTCGTAATCTGTTTGTAATGCTTCTATTTCACCTTCTGTCCGTTCTATACCAGACCCCTTAACCCTACGTCTACCATATTTACGTTCCCATGCTAATCTTTGTACTTCAGCTAATAGTCGTCTCTGTTCTAATTTTTTAACTTTTTTACGTCTATCTAATTCTTGTTGAGATGGAAATTTAGGATTTAAATATCGTTCAATCATTAAATATCCCTCATAAGATATAGGATGTTCTTCACCATGACCATCTTTAAACATCTTAATTTCTTTTTCTGGCTTAGGTTTATTAGAAATACCAAGATAATTTAACATATCAGGTGATAATTTTTTTACTTTACTACCTTTTTGTTTTTCAAAAGGTTGTCGCATCATAATATACTTCTCCTATATCATTTATAAATATAAACTATCTCAACTTTCCTCTTTTAGAATATCGTCTA
>CAZOQD010000182.1:0-1007 GCA_964581925.1 Candidatus Woesearchaeota archaeon | reverse complement strand
TCTTTGACTTAGTTTGGACACCTGCCATGCGCCCTCCATCTACTAGAATATCAGTTACCTGGATAGAAGTTTGTATCTTAACCCCATTGTCAGTCAGGCAATCTTCAAAGGCCTTGACAACGTCTCTGGCATCGTCAGACGCAGGGAAAATACGTCCACCACGTTCTATCTTGGTCTCCACCCCATAGCGCCTCAAGAGTGCCAGCAAGTCATCACGAAAGTAATGCTTGAAGACGCTATAGAGAAAGCGGCCGTTCAAACCATACATGTCAATAAAGTTATCCAGCTCTTTGGCATTGGTCAGGTTACAACGCGTCTTGCCACTGATAAGGATTTTCTTGCCGGGACGCTCGGTCTTTTCCAGGAGAAGCACATTGGCACCTGATTCGGCGGCTCGCCCGGCAGCCATCAGACCGCTGGCTCCAGCACCAATAACAATGACCTGTTTAGTAGTCATGCACACCGTGCCTTATTCGTTTCTGCCTAATTCCAGTCTCTACCGGTAAATTGTGCTTCAGGCAGTCTGAACATGAAAATTGTTGACTTACCTGCAATATGGTTCGTAAAGTACTATTCTCATGTGGATGGGAGATACGGATCCTGGTCTGCAATCATGTCATCATACACTCTGTTACAGGCATTCATGAAATCCTCAAAGTACTTTTCCACGATAAAAATATACTTTCCATCCGGTTTAATAATTATCCCGGCAGGGTAATTATCATTAAGCATTTTAATATCGCAATCCTTCGCGAAGTAGGTATGAGCCATTCCGCACCTGAATATCTTGTAAACGTCAACCTCTTTCTCGTGAATCAGTTGTTTATAATCCTCTCCCATTAAGCAAAAGAATGCCTTAAACTGCTTTGTATATGACCCTTTACCTTCTAGAACCAGGTTGCCCATAAATTCTGTATAGCAGAGCAAACCGAGCGCTGCTAGAAAGTTGCCACCAGGATCATTAGAGTGAGCTAAATCAATCTCTCTCTGAATAGCTGTCTTGATAA
>CAZOQD010000181.1:0-1009 GCA_964581925.1 Candidatus Woesearchaeota archaeon | reverse complement strand
GGCGTTGTCCGGAAACACCCAAATCCTAATTCGCAAAAATAAAAAAGCTTGCATATCTTTTGATTTTGTTAGCCCAATTATTTTTTTAATGTTGTAGAAAATTAAGTGCCAACCCAATTCTCTTTCTCTCATGAAATGTTTCTTGCTTCTCAGAGAAGCAATTTGTGTTTCTTTCAGCACATAATTTATATTTTCAACAATACTTCTCATGCCCTTATTTTCAGGGGGATTTTCTTTACATTTTCTTCGATAAAAACCACTTGGTCTTTTGTAACTAAGTGCTTTTTTGTCCATTTTTCTAACTGGGGCAAAAAAGTTTATTCCATTTGCACGAGCGACCTCGTGCAAATTTTCTGAATCGTAACCCTTATCTCCAAGCCCAAAGATATTTTTTAGAGTATTCCTTTTAAAAATTCTCTCAGCAATTTTCACATCATGTTCGCGACTCATTACTAAATCCCAATCAAGAACAATCTTTGATTCCACGTCGACAAAAAGGCTTGTTTTGGCATAAGTCATAGGCAGCAATTTCCTTTCTTCAATATCATTGCATCTTTTTTCATAATGTTTTGATCTTCGAAAAGAATCAATTCCTGTCGAATCGATTGCAGTTAACTTAACTTTTTTTGGAATAAGCAACTTAAAAAGTTGCCTAATTGTTTTCATTGAAAACAACTTTATCCAATCGTGTAAGGTGGATTTTTGAGGAATTTTTTTAAGTCCTAACCAAGAAATCCATTTAGATTCGGACAAATTCTCTTCGATAAACTGACGAAGCGACTTCCCGCTTCGTCTGAGCAAAATTATCAGCGAGACGCGCTGATAATTTGTAAATTGTTTATTTCCTTTTTTATTAAAATGCAAAGGCAATCCTGAAGAATGGAAAAGTTTAACTAATTCGTTTTCTAATTTATTTAAAGGATGAGCAAGAGTTATTTGTCTCATCCTTGTTTTAATATTTTTGAGAATAACTAATTTTCGGTTTTTATAATTCTATTCCGGACAACGC
>CAZOQD010000180.1:0-1019 GCA_964581925.1 Candidatus Woesearchaeota archaeon | reverse complement strand
AAAACAAAAACAATAAAACAAAAACAATAAAACAAAAACAATAAAACAAAAACAAACATCACCTCAACTCAATTCCTAAGAATCAAATCCCCAGAAGAAAACAAAACTACTTTTTCTTTTTCTTCGCAGGTTTCTTCTTAGCTGGCTTTTTCTTCACAGCTTTTTTCTTAGCAGCTTTTTTCTTCTTACCGCCTCGAGCCATTTTAGCCTCGCACACGTTTCCCTTACCATCAACATAGTAAAGATAACCTGACTTTCTATCAACAACTCCTTTAGCAATTATTTTTCCCATTTTTTATCGACCTCCTTTTTCAAAGATTATACTAAAAATAACTAAGAAAAGTATTTAAACCTTTTTGAACCGACGAGAAATCCCATATCTATCTTGACAACGACCTATAACCCTTACAACCCTCAGGAATCTCCAATAACCTATCAAACTTCTTCTTAGGTTTAACAGAAAATCTCCAAGGATCCACATGCTGTTTATCAACTACCTTACCCTTATAAAACCAAATAGCAACAAAAGGTTTACAAAAAAAAGAATGTATAGACTGTTGAGTCTTACTTGTAAAAATAAACATCAAAGCCTTAGGATTTTTCTGAAAAATCAATCCCCTCGCCTTAGAAATAAACCCCCTACACTCATCAGCTCTAATCTTGAACTTCTTCTTCCCATAATCAAAATTAACAATCACCATTTTCAATCTCTTTTTATAATTACAAATAGAACTTTTCCTTTTTAAATTAATATATCCTAGAAAAACTATTTTAAAAACATCACCACCAATACTGTTTCTTCTTTTCAACAACTTTATTTCCTTCATCTCCAGAAGTCCTCTCATCAACATCAGTATCATTAACATTAACTTTCCCATCAAACCCACTCAACCCACTCAACCCACCATCCCTTTTCTTCAAATTAACATACCTCTGATATTCAACCTCCACATTCTCATCACAAACATAATCATGATGCCTAAACCCTCCACCAAAACTCTTCGGTATATGCATTATCT
>CAZOQD010000179.1:0-1038 GCA_964581925.1 Candidatus Woesearchaeota archaeon | reverse complement strand
GTGGATTGTGTTTATTCAGATTCGGAGAAGGGTAGTTGTCCTTTTTGTGATGTAGGAGGTAAAGATGGAAGTTGATGAAATTTTGAGGAAGTATTCTAAGAAGATAGATGGTGATGTTGCAGGTAGTGTTAAGGCGGATTTGTCTAAGGTGAGTTCGGAGTATGATAAGTTTAAGCAGGATCTGATGCCTGAGTTGTCTAGGTATGAGAGGTGGGTTAAGAGTGTGGGGAGTGTTGTGAAGATTGGAGTGAGTGAGAAGGATGATGTTAAGATAAGGAAACAGTTGGAGAAGGCGCATTTGGATGTTGAGCCTGGAGAGGTTGCGGGGTTGGCCATAATTGCTTCTTTTGCGGTGTTTTTTGTTGCTTTGGTTATTAGTATTTCTTTGTGGTTGTTGGGGAATGATTTTCCGATGTTTTTTCTTGGGTTGATATTTATTTTATCTATGTTTTTGTTTTATTATTATTATAGTATGCCGACTCGGTTGGCGATTAAATGGAGGCTTAAGGCGAGTAGTCAAATGGTGCCTGCGGTTTTGTATACTGTTATTTATATGAAGCATACTAGTAATCTGGAGAGGGCGATAAGTTTTGTTAGTCAGCATATTGAGGCTCCTCTTGCGTTGGATTTTAGGAAGATTCTCTGGGATGTTGAGACTGGAAGGTATAGTACGATAAAAGATAGTTTGGATAATTATTTGGAGTTTTGGAAGGATACGAATATTGAGTTTGTCGAGAGTTTTCATTTGATTGAGAGTAGTTTGTTTGAGCCAAGTGAGGGGAGGAGAGTTCAGATCTTGGAAAGATCGTTGAAGGTTATATTGGATGGGGTTTATGAGAAGATGTTGAAGTATACTCATTCTATAAAATCGCCTTTGACTAATTTGTATATGTTGGGGATTGTGTTGCCGACGTTGGGTTTGGCGTTATTGCCTTTGGCTTCTACTTTGCTTGGAGGGGCGATTAAAACTGTTCATGTTTTTGTTTTGTTTAATTTGATAGTTCCGTTTTTTGTGTTTTATCTTACTAGTCAGGTTTT
>CAZOQD010000178.1:0-1053 GCA_964581925.1 Candidatus Woesearchaeota archaeon | reverse complement strand
TAATATTCAAGAGGCTAAATTTTATGAGGGTTTACTGCAAAGAGGTTGGGAAAAAAGCAGATATGGAAGTCCCAGTAATAATGACAAAAGGCTCCAATATAATGGATTTTTGTAATAAGCTGCATAGGGATTTTATCGGCAAATTCAGGTTTGCAAGAATATGGGGGGAAAGTGCAAAATTCCCAGGCCAGGATTTAAGAAAATTAGAGCATAAACTTGAAGATAATGATATTGTTGAAGTTCATTTAAATTAGGCTTTGCAAATAATTTTTTTTCGAGCTAAAATTATTCTTTTTGGCCAGTTTGTCTATGCCTTTGACAAAATTGCTCCCATACTGTGCAGCTTTTTTCGGCCTGAAGGCAAATTCATGCTTTAAGCCTAGCTCTTTTGCAACTTCCCTTAAGATTATCTTTTTATTATTCTTGTCTAATTTATACATTGGATGTATCTGCATTGCATACTTAATTAACTCTGAATCCAGGTACGGTGTTCTTAATTCTAAATTCATATTCTTTGCAATCAAAGAATCCCTTAATAAATCGCGCTGCCACATATTTTTCAGGCCATTCCAACATTCATTATGCAATGATTCAAAATCATTTTGCTTCAAAGCTTCTTCATGCCTTTGGTAGCCAGCGAACAATTCTTCGCTTCCTAAGCCTCCAAATAAGATATGATTATTATCTTCAACTGCCAGCTTTCCAGCAGCATATACAACTGAACCGACCGAAACCCATACAATTTCAGCAGAATCCAGAATTTTAACAACATTTTTTATTGTCCCTTCAAATTCTTCTAAAGATAATATTTTATATTTTAAATTAAGATTGTAGGATTCTGCTACTTTTTTTGCTGCTTCAATATCCTGTGAATTTTCCAAGCCTACTGAATAGCATGTAAAGTTAAGCCCTAATTGTTTGCATATCAGTGCTATTAAGCTGCTGTCAACACCACCTGAAAATAAAATCCCGAAATTATCTAAATTTTCAGTCCTTTTCTTTACCGCATCCATTATCTTATCCTTTAAGACTCTTTTAGCCCTTTCCTTATTA
>CAZOQD010000177.1:0-1087 GCA_964581925.1 Candidatus Woesearchaeota archaeon | reverse complement strand
CCTCGCCAGCCGTCTACAACCTATCATGTATTAAAGGGTTTTTAAAACTTCCGAATTAAAATAATTCAACTAATTCCATAAACCATCCATATCAAATAAAAACAATTTTTAAATAACCTCAAAAGACCAAGAACTTTCAATCACATTCCCACCAACAGAAAAACTTGCATAAACCCTATATTTTCCTTTTTCAGAAACACTAACATCTAAATTATTCAAACCCTCAAAGGCACTAAACCACAAGATCTTAAAACTTTTCTCAAGAAACACATATTAATACATGAGAAAATCCACCAATCACAAAGAAGTAACCAAAGGACTTTCATATCCTCTGAAATTCATCGGAGGCAACTCACGTTTTACCAATTTATCAGCAGACCTCAAACAAACTACAACAAAAGCAGTATTTCTAATTTCTACCTGTTCTAAATCAACCCCATCCAAATTCTCCAGAAATTCTTTATTAACCCCTTTATCAAAAACTCCAAAAAAACTAGAAGCATCAATTATCTCCATCCCAACAATCAATCTGTCCTTATCCAAACTAATATTCAAAAACTCAGAAAACTCAACAGTTTCAAACGGCTTCTTATTATAATCATAAATTGTTAACACATCATCTTCAGTACTATATTCAAATTCAAACTTAATTGTCTTTTCCATATTCTTAAATATTTTCATTCTTTTTAAATCTTCTTCTAAAATATTTATTCAGAGTTTTAGAACCCATCTGATGAACAGTAATAACTCTTATTTTAGAGCGAAATGTGATAACGTAAAATCTCCCACTTCTTCTTCCATAAACAAAATACAATGTATATCTTATCTCCCCATTTCTTTTTTGTTTCTCTATAAAATGCAAATCCCTACATCCACTTAATTCCTCTTTCATCTCTTCATCTGTCAAATTCGCTTCAAATGATAATAACTTAATTGACTTCCACCATTCAAATCCATTATATTTGTGTTTACTAATTAAATTCATAACTTCTTCTGAATAATCAGTCATTTAAAATCACCAGATATAGCAAGTAATGTTTATTTAAAAAATAGTAGTAAAATAAATCTTTCTAAAATGCGAGGGGGA
>CAZOQD010000176.1:0-1186 GCA_964581925.1 Candidatus Woesearchaeota archaeon | reverse complement strand
TTTTTGAGAATAACTAATTTTCGGTTTTTATAATTCTATTCCGGACAACGCCATAGTTTCGCTACATTTAAATAATTCATATTATTCTTCTTTTTATGAAAGAGGAGAGGATTGTTAAGATTAATTTTGATAGATTTTATAGAAAGAGGTTTGATAAAAAGGGTCAAGAGGTTTTGGGGATGGGGTTTGGGATGATATTTTCGATTATGTTGATTGTGTTTTTTGTGTTGATAGCGTTTATTGTGATAAAGGAGTTTTTGGGGGCTAGGGATTGTGCATCGGTTGGTATTTTTGTTGATAAGTTTAAGACTGATGTGAAGAAGACTTGGAATTCTCAGATAGATAGTCATGTTTTTCCAGGGGTGTTGCCTTCGGGAATTGATTATGTTTGTTTTGGGGATGTTTCGTTGCCGTTTAAGGGAGATTATCTGGGATTCGGGGATGAGTTGGGGTTGTATGAAGGGAAGGAGGCTAATATGTTTTTTTATCCGACGGGGAAGAGTTGTCAATTACCTTTTCATAATGTTCCTCAGATTGATATTGAGAGGATAATTAGAAATCAGAATCCTTATTGTATTGAGGTGGATAATGGTAGAGTTAAGATTCAGATTGAGAAAGATTTGAATGATAGGTTTGTTAATGTGAGGAGAGTTTAAATCCTTGAAAAGGTTTAAATATGGACAATTGTTCACAATAATGGACGGTTGTTTAATAATATGGATATGTTGGATTATTTTTTTAGAGAACCTGAAAGGGAATTTCATGTTAGAGAGATTGCTAAGTTGGTTAAGAAGTCTCCTACTACGGTTTCTAAGATGTTAAAGAAGTTTGTTAAAGAGAAAATATTGATATCTGAGAAAAGGTTAAATCATTTGTTGTTTAAAGCAAATAATGAGGGAAGAGAATTTAAACAATTGAAGTTGAATTATAATCTTAATTTGTTATATAAATCTGGATTGGTTGATTATATTGTTGAGGAGTTAAATTATCCTGAGGCGATTATTCTTTTTGGTAGTTTTGCTAAGGCTGAAAATATTTCTAGGAGTGATATAGATTTATTGATAATAAGTCCTACAGAAAATGAAATTAATTTAGATAAATTTGAAGAAAAATTAGGCCATGAAATACAAATCTTTGTTAAGTCAAAAAAGGATATAGAAATAATGAAAAAGAAAAATAAAGGATT
>CAZOQD010000175.1:0-1198 GCA_964581925.1 Candidatus Woesearchaeota archaeon | reverse complement strand
CTCAAGGAGATATAGATAAAGCCCTTGAGATTATTGATGATGTGAATGAAGAAATTGTTGTATTCTCAGTTGGTTCACACAAAGTATATTAATATTTTAATTCCCAGCCCTTAACCCCTTCTCTTTTTGCCTGTCCACTCTCTTCTATTGCTTCTCTCATTTCCTTATTGCTATAAATCTCTATTTCTTCCTTAAAAGCTTCGTACACTTCTGCAGGTATAGGTATCATTTTTTGTTTCATGTAGTATGGAGTAAGGAGAGGTATTTATAATTATTGGTTTTGTTAAAGTTCCTTTGAGGGGAACTTTGAAGTAGGGACCGACAAACTTCACTTCGTTCAGTTTCTCGGGCCAGCTTATATATTTGCTTTGAGCAAATATATTAAGCAGGGACCGGGAATTACAGGTTTTAGGTAAAATTAAGTGGTTGCTATTCGCTAGATGGTAATCTAATTATATGCCCCCAATAAACATCTCCATTTGTAGTTAAATCTTTTAAAGCTTGAGCATAATCTGGCACTCTACAGTGTCCTTGGAAAATTTGATATATTTCCGAATTGGTTTTACCAATGTTAGGAATGCTAGTTGGTAAATGGGAGAAAGTTTCTTTGGCTAGGGAAAGATTTGTTCTATCAATTAATATATGATCTATATCTTCGGGCGCGATACTATGCAATACTAGATCTTCATCATGATTATTATCTGTTCTTTGATTAATATTTAATTTATCTGGTCTAACTAGCAATAATGCAGAATCTTTCATTCTTTTTTCTAATTCATATTTTGGGAGATGCTCTGCTCTGTTAATAGCTTCTCCTTGTTTTTCTAAAGCAACACTAAAAAAACCATTTCTACCCTAGAATGTTTCATTTATGTTGTCTTTTGAAACTAAATACCCTCTAATATTCCTTAGTTCTTCAATATCATTAAATTCAGGGTCAAAATGTCCATCACAAAAGTCTCCCGGTGTTGAAGATCCATCTATCGGGATATTTTCTCCAATTAATTCTGCGAGAGTTTTTATTCCAAGTTCGGCATAAGATCTTAATCTCTCACTTATAGGGTTTAATGTTTGAATCATTTTTCATACCTTATTTATGTTATGTCGAATCAAAACAACTATATAAACCTTACTATTTGTAACTACTAAATAATAATAACAAGCAGGCCCTCAGGAATCTCACTTCGTTCCATTCTTG
>CAZOQD010000174.1:0-1303 GCA_964581925.1 Candidatus Woesearchaeota archaeon | reverse complement strand
ACATACCTTCAGAAATAATCCACGAGGACAACAACTGCATCGTCATTCCAGATAAATTCCCAGCAATGAAAGGCCAATGTCTTGTTATCTCAAAAGAACACATAGGGTACGCTTTTGATCTTGACGAAACAACCTACAACCATTTATTCTCTATAGCTAAAAAAACTGTAAAAGCTATAGACAAAGCTCTAAATCCAAAAAGAACTTGCCTCGTTGTTGAAGGATTTGAAATACCTCACACCCATATTAAATTATTCCCAACTTATGGAACAGGATTAAAAATCCAAGGTGGAAAAGAAGCAACTAACGAAGAAATAAAAGAACTTGCGTCTAAAGTCAAAGAAAATTTAGATATCTAAACACTCTCAGCCATTTCAATAACCTTCCGAGCATCCCCAGAAAAAACCTTACTAGCATTCAATACCTCAATAGAAACTATACTTCCATCTTCAGCTAAATCTAAAACCATCCCATTTGATAACTCCATACTCTTATCATACTCCTTGTCACTAAGGTTAATGTTCAATATATCAGATTCTTCATCATACCAAGTTTCTTTCATTCTAATCTAACCAATACGCTGTAACTATAAATATCTTTTGATTTTCCTTTTTGTAAACAACTTTCAAGGTTCTTCCCGAAGGCATCACTCTAGCAATCGCATTAAAAACATCATCCCAATCTTTATCTCTCAAGATTAAAGAACTATGTAGAACATATTCAATAGCCTCATCAGTTATTCCCTTCTTTTTATTATTTTGTTTTCGTATCCAATGTTTAGAATATATAATATCCATCCTAACTCCCCAAATGCCTAACCCCCCATCACCCAAACCCTCAAAACCCACCCCAACCCAAACGATATAACCGCAACACCAAGGCTAATCAAAACCATCTCAATAAACCTATGCCAAAACCCCTCCCCTTTCTCAATAGAAACATAATAAGTAAATCCAAGTATCACAATAACCGAATTAATCAACGCCCAAATAAGAGCATAATAAACATTATCCAAAATCAAATAAGGAAACAATAAAAACAAAACCGTCAACAAATAGGCAACTCCAGTATAAAAAGCTGCAGTCTTAGCTCTCTTACCTCTTACCTTAGTTTTCTTGGCCATATCCTCAGCTTTAGTAGACAAATACTCCGAAGCAGCCATAGACAACGAAGCAGCAAATCCAGTAATAAACCCACTAACGATAATTATCTGAGAATTCTGAAACGCCAAAGTCAAACCAGCAAGCGCCCCTGTCAACTCCACCAACGCATCATTTAAACCCAACACTATCGAACCTAAATA
>CAZOQD010000173.1:0-1314 GCA_964581925.1 Candidatus Woesearchaeota archaeon | reverse complement strand
AACTACAACCCTTCATCTCAAAATGCTAAACCCACAAACAATCAAAGCCTACTCCCTAAAAAACGCAATAGAACACAATGGCAAAGCCCAACCTGGCAGCGTAATAGCAGGCCTATTCAACCACGGCCTAAAAAAAGAAAACATAAAAGACCACATAAAACAAATCAACAAAATAATTCAAGAAACAAACAACTTAACAAACAAGCAACAAAAAACCGAATTCCAAAACCTAGAATCAGAAATAGGAAAACGAAAAACCAGACAAGGTTTACCAAAATTAAAACAAGCAAAGCAAGGCAAAGTAGTAATGCGTTTCGCCCCATCCCCATCAGGCCCCATGCACATCGGCCACGCCCTCACATCCTTAATATCATATCTCTACACCCAAAAATACAAAGGAAAATTTCACCTAAGAATTGAGGACACAAACCCAGAAAACATATACAAACCCTCATACAAAATGCTAGAACAAGAAGCAAAATGGCTTTTCAATAACAAAGCGAAACTAATAATTCAATCAAATAGAATACCTATCTATTACAAATACGTAGGAAAACTTCTCAAGCTAAATAAGGTCTACATCTGCACATGCTCTCAAGAAGATTTCAAAAACTATAGCAAAAACAAAACCAACTGCCCTTGCCGAAATAAAAAAGACCAAAAAGAAAGATGGTTAAAAATGCTAGATAAATCTAAAGAAGGATATAAACAAGGCGAAGCAATACTAAGATTTAAAACTAACATGAAACACAAAAACCCCGCATTCAGAGATTTCCCTCTAGCAAGAATAAACCTTACAAGCCATCCCTTACAAAAAAACAAATATCGAGTCTGGCCTCTAATGAACCTATCAGTTACAGTAGACGACATCGAACAAAAAATGACTCACATCATTAGAGCCAAAGATCATAGAGACAACTCAGAAAAACAAAAACTAATATACAAGGCCCTAAAACACAAACCTCCAATCTCTTACTTTCTAGGGAAAATCCATCTAAAAGACATGGAACTCTCCTCATCCAAAATAAGACAAGAAATAGAATCAGGAAAATACACTGGCTGGGACGACAAACGATTATTCACCCTAGCCTCACTAAAAAAACAAAACTACAAACCAATAGCCTTCCACAAACTAGCCGAGCAAATAGGCCTAAACGAAGTAGACAAAACAATAGATAAGAAAGAATTCTTCCAATTATTAGACACTTTCAATAAATAACGACAAAAAAATCAATTAAAAACATTTATAAACATAAATCCCCTAAAAACATTAACCCATATTAAAAGAGGTATGAAAGGGGGTAAGATATTATG
>CAZOQD010000172.1:0-1341 GCA_964581925.1 Candidatus Woesearchaeota archaeon | reverse complement strand
AAATAACTTTTCTATACATCTATGGAAAACATTCTTCGATTATAATAATATGAATCATATTGAAAAAACTATCAATTATATAACTATGAAAAAATATTTAAATAAGGAATTTGATATGAAACCCGATGTTATACTAGCTAACCCACCTTATCAATCACCAGATAATAGAATTGGTGACAAACAGAAAAAGTTATATGTTTCTATATTTGCTAAATCATTTGAATTATTGAAGTCTAATGGAACAATGTCATTCATAGTACCTCAGGCGATATTGACACCAGGCAATAGTAACATTAATTATGAAACTTTGAACACATATAAACTATTAGAGGTAGATTATAGTGTTGATAAAAACTACAATGTTGGTCAAAAAATTGTCAAAATTACATTGAAAAAAGAATTGACAGATGATTCACATACCACTAAGATTATCAATACTGATGGTACAGAATCTATGAAGAAAATGCCATTTGTTTGTTCAAAAGAAGATGAAATTACTTTTTCTATTATGTGGAGAATGATTCATAAATATAATTTAAATAAAACAAAACTAAAACTCTTACCTGTAAATGATAGTAAGGGTGGTTTTGTGGAAAAGAAAGATATTGTTGAAGTGGGTGAAGTTGAAGTATTGACACATTATGCTGAATCAAAAAATAAGAGAACGGTTTTTACAAACAAAATAAATACATTTGAAAAAAGAGTTATTGTTCCGAATAACATATCAGTTTTAAAAGATGAATCTTTGTACAAAGTCACTACTGAACCTACAACAGTAGGATTTAATTCCAGTGATGTAAAAAATAAGGATAGACAGTTAAACGAAAATGAATATGAGGGTATGATTCATTATATGAAATCACCGTTGGTTCAGTTTTTTAGTGTCATGTATAAAAATGTATACAAACCCTCTAATGTGTTAAATGCGGTATTTGTTTTAATTCAGCCAGATGATTTGACTAAAATAAATACAAATCAAGAATTGTATGATGAATTCGGTATAACACCAGAAGAACAAACAGTAATTGAAAAATGGTATACTGAATGGACAAAAACGAGTTAAGTAAATATATTTCTCATAGTAGAGATAGAGAATATATGAGTGGTATTGAAAGAGATGAACTTCGTGTAAAACAAACTGCTGAAGTTTTTACACCAACTGATGATGTTCGAAAAATTTTGAATGAGTATCCAATAAATTTATTTACAGATATTAATAAAACATTTTTAGATAATAGTTGTGGTGATGGACAATTTTTATCAGAAGTAATAATTAGAAAAATGGAACAAAGTAATTGTACATTAGAGAAGGCATTATCTACCACATACGGGGTAGAGTTA
>CAZOQD010000171.1:0-1384 GCA_964581925.1 Candidatus Woesearchaeota archaeon | reverse complement strand
GAACAATAAGAAATTATGATCACTATTTTCACCACTCAACCCCCATCAGAAACCTTTAAATACTATTCAACCTAACTATAACTGTCAACTTCGGTTGATAGAGGAGTTGAACTTCGGTTTTTCTTCTCTTTTTTTTATCTTAAAATTTCATAATTCTAACAGTCTATTGAACCTTCAAGGTTTTTGCGTTCTTCAAGGTTTAGTTACTCACAAATATCTAATCAATTAACTAATACCAAAAAGTCATCTCTCACTGATAAGTTCACTACCCAAATCCACCATTCAAACCCCCATAACCCGCGCCTCATCATACCAATCATCCTTTTTCATACAATCAGAACAAACATAAATCATCAACCTCTTACCATTCTCATCCTTATCCCTAATCACCGTACCCTTCAACTTTCCAAACTCCTCCTCAATCCCTTCATTACACAAAACACATTTCTCAACCATAAATTACCTAAGAATGCCAAATTAATAAATTCTCCTATTAGGTAAGTATTTCTAAATTATCAACTAAGTAATTTGTCTAGTTCTTCTAATTCATTTCTCGACAGATTCTTATCAGATCTCTCCAATGCCTCTTGAAAATTCTTAACTATAACAAACAAAGGTTCTCTAGAATCCTTAAATTCATGAGAGATACTATCAATAGAACCCCCTGAAGAATAAAGAGCCCCTTGAAAAAGATAGTCAATTTTGTCTCCCTGTTTACATAATCTTAATTGGAAATTTTGTTTATTATTAATAGCATGATAATAAAAAAATAATGGACTATTTTCAGTAAACAAATGCTTATGATCATTAGAAAAACTATGAATATCGCTAAACAACCTATAATAATCCTCAAATTCTGTCATATATACCAGCAGTCGCAAATTAATCAATTTTATAAAGTTTTGTATCCACATATTTACATGTTCAAACAAATAATAATAGAACTCCTAACAGAAAAAACAAATTTACACCAAGACGAAGTCGAAAGACTCTTAGAAACCCCTCCAAAACTAGAACTAGGCGACTACTCTTTCCCTTGCTTCTCATTTTGCGATCCAAAAAACAATGACGAAATGTGGGAAGACGTAGAAAAAGATTTCTTCATAAAAAAGAACCCCGCAGACATCGCCAAACACTTCCACGATCTAATAACAAAAGACAAATTACCAAAACAAATAGAAAAAGTAACAACAGTAGGACCCTATCTAAACTTCTTCATCAATAAAAGGGAGTTAGCAAATAAAATTCTAAAGATAAACAGCAATTATGGAAAAGGAAAAGAAAATAAAAAAATCTTAATTGAATATGCCTCACCAAACTCGAACAAACCATTACATTTGGGACACTTAAGAAATATAGCCCTTGGAGAGAGCATGGCAAAAAT
>CAZOQD010000170.1:0-1427 GCA_964581925.1 Candidatus Woesearchaeota archaeon | reverse complement strand
ACAAAAATCTCATCCCCCCTTTCCTTAACTATAACAAAATAAAATATCTCATTATCCCTAACATCAAAATTATAATTCCTTTCCAACAACTCCACCTCAACACTATTCTTATGTGAAACATCCCCCAAATTTTTTATCTTAGCAATCAAATTAGTATGGCTAACCCAACTAGAATCTCCAATAGATATATCTCCCTGACTCCCACTTTCATACTGTAAGGCCTTCAAATCCTTCTTATCCCCATAAACAAAAATAATATTCGCATCCTGCGTTTTCTCCAGAAAAAACTCCCCAATCTGATCCCCAGTAAACTCAGTCAACAACTCATCAACATCCTTACCATTATACAACCCATACTCAATAATACTATAACTCTCCCTAGACAAATCCCCACTAATCTCCACTATCGTCTCAGGCTCAGAATTCACCAACGCATAACTAGACACTCCCGCAAAACCCGACATAATCAATACTATCAACATAGCCGCAACCAAATAAAACTGTCCTCTTTTGTTCATTTTTCCCACATATCTTTTAAAAATGAAGACTTGAAAATCATTGATTTTCATTGTGTTCATAAACAAAAGAACAAACAGAGATATATAAAACTTATCAACACAAACATCCCAACCTAAAAGAGACATCCACACTATTATAAATATTAATTACAAGATATCAATAAAATAGCGGAGCAGATTGGCAAAGCCATCTGCGAAGCATCAATAATAAACGCAGACAAAGACTAGCTCAAAACATATTATAAAATAAACAAATAATTATATATCAAACAAACACCATTCAATCATGGCAAAAAATAAGGAAGATACATACAAACCAAAATACGATCCAACTAATGCAAAAGAATTCTTAAAAGAGTTTGATCCAACCCCTCTAAATGCCGTGAGCCTATTAGGAAAATCCCTTGATGATAGAATCGACGGATTAATATCTCAAGCAGATTTAAAAGAAAAGGAGCCAACATTTCTAAAAGATAGATACGGACTTAATAAGGAAGGGAAAGTTAGCACAATTCCAGAAATAGCTAACAATTATGATACTGTTAATAGAATCGCGAGATCAACTATAATAAGAGCAGAGAATAGATTGAAAAAGAATAAATAACATTCTAAAAACGTAGACACAAGGGTTAGCTCAAAACAAACTACAAAGCAACCTCAATACCTCCTCAGCCTTGCTACCCTCCAAGCATCTTAACTAGTGTTTAGGGCTGCTTCGATCAAGATCTGACCCGTTTCGCAATAGCAAGATCAAGAAGGACAAAACCTCAACGTTAGTATTAAGACCTTATAGCACGTTTATCACGCACCCTCTTAAGCCTGCATAAAGCTCGCTTGCAAACAGCGAAGAGCTACCTCGCCAGCCGTCTACAACCTATCATGTATTAAAGGGTTTTTAAAACTTCCGAA
>CAZOQD010000169.1:0-1448 GCA_964581925.1 Candidatus Woesearchaeota archaeon | reverse complement strand
TTATAAGTCAGGATTAAAATCAAACATTTGGAAATATTTTGTATTTGAAGCACTTTGGTCTTTAGTATTCTTCTTTCCAATTTTTCAAATATTCTATCTTGCAAGAAATATGTCTATTACGCAAATCGCATTCATAGGGATTGCTTTTAGTGTTGCTCGTATGGCAATGGAAGTTCCATCAGGTGCATTAGCAGATAGGTGGGGAAGAAAAAAGACATTATTTCTCTCTCAAGTATTTTTCATAATTGGAATGATAATCCTGATATTCTCACAATCATTCTGGTTATTCATTATTGCTTCAATGTTTAGTGGATTATGGCTTGCTTGTTATTCCGGAACAGGTGTTGCTTTTTATTATGATACTCTTAAAGAACTAAAACGAGAGAAAGATTATGAAAAATTGTGGGGTAAACTTTCCTTAACTACCGCTGTTGTTAGTTTTATTGCCGCATTTTCAGCAGGTTTCTTATTCAATGCTAATCTTACTTTACCATATATTCTTTCCGCAGGCAGTGCTTTCTTGTCATTATTTGTAATACTTTCATTCACAGAACCTAAATTTCATAAACCTGCTGAAGAAGATAGTCTATTCCTTCACTTCAAAAACTCTATATTGAAAGTCACAAAAAATAGATACATTGGATTTATTGTAATCTTTGGAGCAATTCTTGCTTTTGCACTAGATTATCTTTTCAGCTATGGGCAAATATATCTGAAAACAATAGGAATCCCAATTGCTTTTTTTGGTATAATTTTTGCAATAAAATCCATTATTGAAGGAATAGGAGCACATTCCGCTAACAAAATTAAAAAGAAATTTAGTTACAGATCAATTTTAACTTTCTCTCTTTTATTCACATTAGCAGTAATATTTGGATTAAGTTATCTAAACAATTATATCGGGGTTTTTGTATTCCTGATTTCATTCTTCATCATGGGAATGTTCAGATTAATCCAAAGAGGCTATATTCATAAGAAAATTGATTCTCATAATAGAGCAACGGTTGATTCTGTAAGTTCTTTTATTATTGCTATAATTGCCATAATCTTTGAACCAATAGCAGGAAAGATTGCTGATATTTATTCAATACAAACTTCGTTCTTTGTATTGGGATGCGTACTTCTAATTTATACATTTTATTACTTCATTTCCAAATTCCCAAAAAAAGAGCTGTTTAATAAGTCTTAAGCCCCTTGATTCTTGTTCTCTAGGTATCTCATTCGCTCATTTGATAGAACGCCCTTGAAAATAACTCTTCGGGTTTCGGCTTCGCCGACCGTTGCACTAACCCTCGGTCTCCGTTTCACTCCGACGCAACTAACAGGAATTTAACGGTTCCGAAACCTTGCTGGTTTCTCCGCCCAAATCGCCTTCGGCGACTTCGTTAAATCCCGATGTTAAATCCAATAATTTTGAGAGGCTAAATGATAGAGGGACAATTTTAAAT
>CAZOQD010000168.1:0-1465 GCA_964581925.1 Candidatus Woesearchaeota archaeon | reverse complement strand
ATAGTACGAATATGATTGGGATTGGTATGGGGGTATTCATTTGTTTTTAGTATTTTCATTGAAGAAAAACTTTTTTATTTTATAAAAAAACCCGCCTTGCATTAAGCCAGTACGGGGAACACATCTCAGGGTTCTCATAGAGATTAATAGCCTCCCTGTGGCTATTTAGTTGATGATCAGAGTATATTTAAATATTTACATTTCTTCTAGAACATCGATTCCTAGGAGGGATAGAGAGTTTTTTATGGTGTGTCTGAAGGATTCGATTAGTCTTAGTCTGAAATGTTCTTCTTCGCTTCCTATGACTTTGTTTGAGTGGTAGAATTCGTTGAAGTTCTGGGCTAGTTGATAAGTATAGTTGGCGACGATTGCTGGGTTCATCTGTTTTGAGGCGTTGGTTACTGCGTAGGGGAATTTACTTATTTGAGATAATAATGTTAGTTCTTCTTTCGTGAAATTGTCTGGAATTTTTAATTGTTTTTTTGATTTGGATTTTTTAAGGATTGATGAAGCTCTAGCGTAACTGTATTGGAGGTATGGGCCTGTGTTTCCTTCGAAGCTTATCGATTCTTTGGGGTTGAATACAAAGTTTCTAACAGCTTCGATTTTTAGTAAGGAATATTTTATCACACCTAACGCAATTGTTAGAGATCTTTTATCTAATTCTTTTTTTGATAACTTAGATCTTTCTTGTAATCCTTTTTTAGCCATTTCTTTTATCTCTTCAATTAGATTATCCGCATCTACAACAGTTCCTTCTCTTGATTTCATTCTGCCTTCTGGAAGTGAGATGAGTCCATATGAGAGGTGATGGTGTTGCTCTTTGTTGCCTAGTTTTTTTAGTATTTCATATAGTACCTTGAAGTGATAATCGTGTTCGTTTCCTACTACATTGATTAATAAATCTGGGTTGAATTCTTTATTCTTTTGTCTTGCTAATTCTAAGTCTTGGGTCATATAAACTGAAGTTCCGTCGGGTCTTAAGAGTACTTTTTCTCCCATGTCTTCTTTTCCTATGAATCCTAGATTAATGATAATTGCACCGTCTTTACGTTTTTTGAAGATTCCTTTTTTTAGTCCATCAAGTACGATGTCTCTACCCGACTCAAAGATTTTACTTTCGTAGTATTCTTTTTTAAATTTTGCTCCGAATGTTTGGTAAGTGGTATCATATCCAGATAGCGCCCAGTTGATTATTTTCTTCCATAATTTTATTGTTGGTTTATCTTTTGCTTCTTGTAATCTTAATAATTCTCTTGATTCTTCTTCTAATTCGGGGTTTTCTTTTAGTTTCTTTCCATATAGTACGTAGAGATCGCCAACGAAATGATCTGACTTAATTTTTTCAGTTTCAGGAGTTTTTCCGTTTCCAAATTTTTTGTACATTAGCATTGCTTTTATTACTCCCATTCCTCGTTCGTTATTTAGATTGGTTCTTATTACCTTGTTACCTCTATGTTCAAAT
>CAZOQD010000167.1:0-1475 GCA_964581925.1 Candidatus Woesearchaeota archaeon | reverse complement strand
ATATTAAACTCACTAATAACCTCTTATTTTATTTATGAAACCTTCTTAAACCCTATTGGTCGATTACCAGGATATCCACCACCCGCGTTGTAAGTATATCTAAATTTACTTGTTTTAAAAGGTGATATCTTAACCTGAAAGTTATTTTTAGAAAGATTTACTGTAAATTGGTGAACATAAGAACCATAGTTTAGAATGGTATTTAGTAAATCAAGATATTTTTTATCACTATTCAGATATTTTACAATATACGAACCCATTGGGTAGAGAAGATAACCATTTCCATTTGGAATACTCCTTCCATTGTACATCTGTCTTAGTTTTTTCTCACTAACCTTAGATTTATCAAGTATTCTGTTATAAATATCATTCATAGTGTTAATAAAATCATTTATTTTAGCAGTTGTAATCATACTCGGAAACCACTTACTAAGTTCTGTTTGTGATAAATCTTTTGGTTTATATTTTGATATTTTTTTTATCAAATTTAATATCTGTTTATTTTTAATTGGTAAAGTTTTATTATAAAAATCTGTGATATTAATAATAGTGGTTCGTCCACTTTGTTTATCATTTATCAAACCTCGTATTACTTCTATTTCTTTTTTACTGTCCGAGAACATTTTATTATCTTTAGAAAACTTATCTAAAACATAATTAATGTTTCCAAGTGCAGTAGAACTACCACCCATAGATTTAACACTATAAAAATGTTTGATTCCTTTATCATTAGTCATAGTGAAATCATAAAGTGTTTCTGATATATTTGGAAATTCAACCGATTGTGCTTTTTTATTAGTCACGAGAATGTATAATGCGGCCAGTACCTCACCAAAGTTTTTACTTAGAGTTGATATATCAGAGTTACTCAGATTATACTTACCACTAAGAGAATAAGATTTTGCAAAACTTTCATAAAGTGAAATATTGGTGCCAGATGCTTTACTTAAACATTCAGATAGATACTTTTTTACCTCATTATATTTAGAATCAGAATATTGTGAATTCAAACCAGATTTAATTTTCGAAATCATGGCGGAAGAAGTGGAATATTTTATACCTTGAAGTTTTAATTTATCAGGTGTAAACTCTTTAGAATTACTACCAAATATATCACCCTCTTTGGTTTGCTTTGGTTTTTGAATCATAGAAATACTTACAAACCCTTTTTTTCCACCTATGGATATATTTGCAAATTTACTTACTTTATGTTTAGTTAATTTTGATGATAATATCTGAATCACATTACCTTTTTTGACAACACCAATTTCTTGGAATTTTTTATCATATAACTTTCCATCTTTTTCGATATTATATTTTCTTTTTTTATCGAAATCATTTACAATATATAAATCCCAATTTGGAATTCCAGCTGAACGAGACGATCCTGATAAAGAGGCTTCCCTTAATAGATGTGTAAAATAGTCCTTATATTTAATAAATATCATTGTATTTACCAAAACTACCTAAATTTT
>CAZOQD010000166.1:0-1502 GCA_964581925.1 Candidatus Woesearchaeota archaeon | reverse complement strand
GGGAAGATTACGCCTTTGATGGGGAAGGATATTATGAGGAGGTTTGTGCCTAAATCGTTTTCGGTTTTGAAGGAGGTTGGTAAGATGGGGAAGGTTGGTGATGTTGATGAATTGAAGGGGATTGTTTTGAAAGTAGTTAAGGAGAATTCGAAGTCGGTTGAGGATTTTAAGAATGGAGAAGGGAAGGCTTTGAATTTTTTGGTTGGGAAGGTGATGCAGGCTACGGGGAAGCGGGCGGATTATGTTGTGGTTAGGAAGTTGTTGGAAGGGGAGTTGGAGTAGGTATTTTTAGAATATATTTTAATTTATTATTTTAGAGAATTTTTCCCTGATGTTTTCTAATTTAGTTTGATTTATTTTTCCGAATTTCTTGATAATTAGATCTTTGTCCATTTTTAAAATGTTCTCAACTTTTATAACACATTGTGAGAAAAGTTTTCCTTCTTCTAAATCATTATTATTTAAAGATAATGTATATTTATCTTTTGAAATGTTTGATGTAACTCCAATAACTAGTAGGTCTTCAGAATGTATATTGAATTCTTCGTTACTAATTACTATAACTGGACGTATTTTTCTTCCAGACTGATCTGAGAAGGGGAATGGGACTAGAAGAAGATCTCCTTGGTTTGTCATAAGTACTTGCTCCAGACTTCATCATCTTTTTTGTTATCCCAAATTTTGTTCATTGATTTTTCTGCTAATAACATCCATCCAATTTTTTCTTTTTTATTTCTTTCTAGTTTGTCCATAATAAGATTTCTAATAAATTCTGATTTAGAAGGATAATTTCTTTTTTTGATGAATGACTCAAGTTCTTTAATTTCTTCTTCGGGTAGTTTTATTGTTATTGTTTTCATGGTAATCCCTAGGGATTACTTATTTAAATAGTTAATGATGAATATTATTAGGATTCTTGATTTCTTTTGATTGTTAGTATGGTATAAAAACAGAAAATCTAAATACCATGGCTGGTTGTATAATCATTATGGAGACTAGTATTCAAATAAGTAGGGAATTACTTGAGAAGTTAAAAAATATGAAGATTAGTGATAAGGAGAGTTATGAAAATCTGATTTGGGATCTGATTGAGGATCGGATGGAGTTGAATGAGCAGACGAAGAAAAGAATTTTGATGGCCGAGAAGGATGTTCAAGAAGGAAGGATTCACAAATGGGGAGATGTTAAAAGGGAGTTAAGTATTGATGTATGAGGTCGTTTTTTCTAACTCCTAACCGGCGAAAATTAAATAGATTTTCGTGGAAACAAAAGCCTTTATCAAACCACACCTTTTAAGGTGTGGTGGTCATTGTTTTTTTGATATCTAGAACAATTCTTTTGTTATTAGGAACTGATATAAAAATATCTTCACCAGATCTAAGATCGAGGCTATTTATGAGATCTTGATTAAAGTACATGCCGAGTCTGTCTTTTGAGAGTTTGATTATTTTTTGTTTCATCTTTAGAGGCGATTCTTTTTCTTTTAGTTCGTTGATAATTTT
>CAZOQD010000165.1:0-1559 GCA_964581925.1 Candidatus Woesearchaeota archaeon | reverse complement strand
TTACTCAAGATACAAAATCTTTTTATATATGTATCCACTAATAACTAAATGACACTAGCAAGCAAATTATCTAACTTCTTAGCCGGAAATTATCAAGAAGACCATCAAATAAGAAGGAGTGATCTAACTCCATTTTTTCTCGGAACAAGCTGGTATAAACAAAGAAATAAAGAAGATCTAATAAACTCAAGAGATATAAAAATATGGGATAAACTACCCTCAGGGGCAAAAGAGGTACGATCAAGAAGCCTCGGACTATTCTGCCTTAACTTTGCATACCTTAGTACCCCTATCGTTATAGCTGCATACACTGCAATGGCAATAAACAACTAATCAATCAGTACATTTTAATACCCTTTTTTTGTTTATAGTCCATGAACCAAATACTTTTATGGATCCTCGCAATGACCTTAATCAACGGCCTTCTAGCATTCGCCGGCTCATTATTCTATTTCATCTTCAAAAAAAACCTAAGCAAAATCCTAATCTTCCTAGTCTCTTTCACAACCGGCGCCCTATTAGGCGGAGCCTTCTTACACTTCATCCCAGAATCAATAGAAAAACTAAACCTCATCCCCACAATCCTCCTAGTAGCCCTAGGATTCTTCATCTTCCTACTCCTTGAAAAATACCTTCACTGGCATCATTGTCACGACGACCATTGCGAAAAACACCCCTACACCTATCTCCTTCTCTGGGGAGACGGCATCCACAATTTCATAGACGGATTAATCATAGCCTCATCATTCCTAATCTCAATCCCATTCGGAATAGTAACCAGCATCTTAATAATCCTCCACGAACTCCCCCAAGAAATAAGCGACTTCGGCGTATTAATCTACGGCGGATTCAAAGAACGAGAAGCCCTATTCTACAACTTCCTATCTCAACTAACCGCAGTCCTCGGCGGACTCTTAGGTTTCTTCTTCTTCCAATCAAACAACATCGCAATTTACTTACTACCCTTCGCCGCCGGAAGTTTCATATATATCGCAATCGCAGACCTAATCCCCGAAATCTTCAAAGAAAAAGACATAAGAAAAATAATCATAAACTTCATAATAATCATATCAGGAATACTATTACTAATCTCTGGAAAAATCTTTGTTGGTTAATTATCTCTAAACCAACAAACTTTTAACCCTAATTAATAAAAAAAAATAAAAAAGCAAAAAAATAAAAACTACGCTTTTTTAAAATTTAATTCGATATTATCCTCGTCTTCTAAAGAACCAACTTCAATTCTATATCCTTCAATATTTTCTGAAGCACTTTCTTTTATAGTTTCTTTATAGACTTTATCTCCTATGGTGACCTCAAGTTCAAGAACCTTCTTACCCCAAGGATTTGGAACAAAATAGAATATTTTAGACTTGCTAACCTTTACAGTTCTGATATAAATTTCTTCTAATTCAGATAAATCATTTTGATCAATTCTAACTGATTCCGTTTCAACAATCTTCTTTGGTACTACTGAAACAATTTCGTTAATACCCGTATTAGTTGATTTAGAAGCTCCACTCGATACAATTTCAACTTCTTGAAACATTATAATCTCA
>CAZOQD010000164.1:0-1562 GCA_964581925.1 Candidatus Woesearchaeota archaeon | reverse complement strand
TCTTCGGAACTAACGTAGTAATCCTACTCGGCCAACACATTCAAACAGCCCCCGTCCAACTCTTCCTCAATATAGACTCATTACTAATCTTCATAGCCCTCTCTCCTCTCTTATTCAAGCTATACAAATTAAACCCAAAAAAATACAAACAAGAAATAATCTTCCTAACAATCGTCTTCCTAATAATTCTAATAAGAGCCTCACTACTAAAATACTTCATAATAATCTCTCCAATAATAATCTTACTTTTAGTAAAAGTCTATAGCAACAAAGACATAAAATGGCATTGCATCCTCTCTATTTTCCTAATCATCTTCCTAACAAGCAATTATTTTATCATGAACGAAACTAACATCGACAACCTCATCCAAAACGACCTAACTCAAATCACAACAGATTACAACAATCAATACATCATTACTGGACCTTTCGAAGCCCCAAAATTCGCTCAATTCCTCTCATCTAACAAACCTCGCTTCATCTGGTTCCAAGATTATCAAGCCAGCATAAACAACCAATCAACAATAAGAGAATACAACATAAACTTCAACTCCAACATTCCCCTAAAAAACCAACTACAAATCTCAGCTTATTTTAACAGATATGACAATAAAACCTACAACAACAAAGATTTAATCTTAGTAACCCAAAAACCAAAAGAAGATTTTCCTGAACTTAACAATTTTAATTTAGACAAGTGCTATGAAGTTTTATGCGCCTATAAAATTAGTTTCGATTAATTTATATAACTCATTAATTTTCTTTCATCATGGAAGAAAAAGTCTATGAAAACATCGCAATAAGCTCATTCTGGAATTTCATAATGGTCCTATTCGGACGTTTAGGAGGACTAATCTTTGTAATAATACTCGCAAGATTCCTCTTACCAGAAGGTTTCGGAATCTACAACCTAGCAGTTTCAATCGCTCTAATACTATTAGTCATGGTCGACACCGGAATAAACCAAAGTCTTCTAAAATACGTAGCCGACTCAATAGGAAACAAAAACAAAAAACTAGCAGCCGCAGAATCCACTTACTTATTAAAACTAAAAATATTCTTCACATTATTTCTAGCCATGATCTTAATCCTATTAGCATACCCACTATCGTTCTTCGTTTTCAGCAAACCAAATCTTCTATTCCCTCTAATGTTTGTAAGCCTCTATCTAATATCCTACTCTCTAGGATCCTTCTACAACTCATACTTCTACATAATCAAAAAAGTAGAATACCTTACAATAAAACAATTCTTTTTTGAACTCACAAGAATTCTAGGAGTTATCTTAATCTTCATTTTCATAGCCAAAAGATATTATATAATCGGAGCCATCGGAGTTTTAGCAGCAACAATGTTCCTCGCTACTATCTTCCTAATCTACAATCTCAAAAAACTAGCCCCATTCCTATTCGAAAAATCAGACGAACAAGTTGACAAAAAACGTATCTTCAAATTTTTCATTTACTTAGGAATCCTTGGATCTTTTTTAGTAATCTTTGGCTACATCGACATAATAATGATAGGAATTTTCTTAGATGCTTCTTACGTCGGTTTCTACAGCG
>CAZOQD010000163.1:0-1589 GCA_964581925.1 Candidatus Woesearchaeota archaeon | reverse complement strand
CCCTCTCTCCTCACACATCAACCTACACATTTCCTGCAACCTCTTATTACATCCCACTCCCCCTCCAAGTACCAACTCCTTCTTCCCCGTATGTGCTAAAGCACGTTCAGCCGCCTCAACTAACATAGCAAACGCCATCTCTTGTAAAGAAAAAGCCAAATCCTCAACCCTAAAACCTTTCTCCTTCTTCTGCTTCAAATTAGTAAGCAACCCACTAAAAGCAACATCCATTCCCTTAATTGAATAAGGCAACTCAACATACTCTCCCTTCAAAGCAAGCTCCATTATCTTCGGACCCCCAGGAAACCCCAACCCCAAATACCTAGCAAAATTATCAATAAAATTCCCAATCCCAATATCCAAGGTCTCTCCAAAAACTCGATAACGCCCAGCTGCATAAGCAATAACTTGAGTATTAGCCCCCGAAGCATAAAGCAACACCGGATCCTTAGCCCCGGTAATTCTTCCAATCTCAAGATGCGCAACACAATGATTAACAGGAATCAAGCAAACTCCCAATTCCTTAGCTTTCTTTTTAGCAAACTTCATCCCTTCAATCAAACAAGGAGCCAACCCAGGAGCCTGCGAAATCGCAATCCCATCAACATCACTTTCAGAAACTCCAGCCATCTCCAAACTCTCCTTCCAAACCTTCTCCCCAACTTCCACATGATGCCTAGCAGCATCCATCGGAATTATCCCCCCACTTTTAGTAGTATAACCATCCCGAACATTACTCAAAACCTTCCCATTACTAACAACTCCAACCCCAAACGTATGCGCAGTACTTTCAATTCCAACTATCATAAATCTTTAGAATATCAAGCATTTATAAATCTAATTCAACAACAAGTATTCCACATCAAATATATCTTTTTATATAAAACCTCTTTTGCAAAAACATGAGAATCGATTCCAGCCTAGAAGAAAACCTAATTGAAGTAAGAAAAAAATGGGTAGAAATCAGCCTTCCAAAATCTATGAAAAACCTCACATTCCTCGACGTAGGATGTTGGGGAGGAGGTTTTGTTAAATTAGCAATGGAAAAAGGAGCAAAAAAAGCACTTGGAATAGATATAATAAAATCAAAACCAATTCATAACATCCCATTCATAGCTATGGACATCTTCTCCGAAAGATTCCTAGCCCTTCCAACATTCGACATAGTCTTTTGTGGAGGAGTCATATATCATACAGAAAACCCAATATCCTTGTTAAGAAGATTAAAAATCAAAACAAAAAAACACCTTTATCTCAAATCAGCACTATCCTTAAAAAACGAAGAACCAGTGATGAGAATCCTCCCAACCAATGAACTTAGCAATAATTTCTCAAATTGGTGGCTCCCAAACGAGAAATGTATAACAGCCATGTTAGAATCAACAGGATTTACTAACATAAAAAAAACGCACGAATCAAAACCAAACCCTAACAACAATACAAAAATATGCTCATTTATATCCAGTCCCAAAAACATATTATCAGAAAAAATTCTCCCAAGAAAAAAAGAATTACTCTAAATACTATTAACCAAAAAACAAAAACAATAAAACAAAAACAATAAAACAAAAACAATAAAACAAAAACAA
>CAZOQD010000162.1:0-1595 GCA_964581925.1 Candidatus Woesearchaeota archaeon | reverse complement strand
CATAATCCATAAACTAAAATTACCACATATTTAAACCTTCTCTCAAAAAATCATCAAAAAACAGTAGTCACTAACTCAATACTCATTCATCTCCCCTCCAACCTCTCCAACTTTTTCCTTATCTCATCCAACTCATCATGAACATCAGCCTTATTCATCTTCAACTTCCTAGCCTTCCCCTTCCTCTTATCATCTTTAACTTTCAACTCCTTCTGATCAGGAAAACTCGCCTCCAACAACCCAAATTTAATCCTAAGAGCCTTCATCTCCCTATTCAAACTATTCTTAGCCGCCATCTCCTTCCTTCTCAAAATCCTATAATTCCTCAACCTTCTAACAATATTCAACAAATTTATCTCACTACTCAACAACTCTTTCTTACTTGCCAGCCCATTTTCATACTCAATCTTAACATGCCTCGTTTCCATCTCATTAACCTACAAATCTACTAACCAACTTTACTTCAACCCACCAAATATACTATTATCAACCCCATCTATTCTCGACTTCATAATCCCCAACTCTCTCTCCCACTCTTCCAATTCCCTTTCCTCTTTCTCTTTAATCTCCTTAATTTTCCCCAAAACCTTCTCAACCTCTACGATCTTTTCCCTAATCTCCCCCAATGCTTGCTGAGTCATCTGAAACTTATCTAATCTAATATAAATAGGCCCATCACCTTTCTTAACCCCCCTTGCAGGACTACTAACTATCTCAGGCTCACCCACATGCTCACTCATACCAACAGGCTCGGCAACCATAGGTTTAGCCATCCCACCAATGTCAAATCCAGATCTCTGAACTCCATTATGATTCATCCCTTCATTGCCACTCACCGGAAAAGCATTACTAACAATCGGCTCAGGCAATCCATTCATTCCATCAGGCAACTCAGGTAAGCCATCAGCACCCCCGGGAACACCAATCCCGGAACCCTCTACAATTCCAGCACCCCCTATAACTCCAGCACCCCCTCCAACCCCATTAACACCAACTCCATTAACATTCCCAACACCGCTACTATTCAAATCAGGCAAACCCACCGGCCCATCGTCCTCCGGCAATTCAGGCAAACTATCCAATTCATCCTTTTTCTTTTTCTTTCCAAAAAATCCCATATCAACACCTTTTAACATACCAAGTATTATCAATTTAAAAACATTTGTTTTTTGAAAACCCAGGTTTTCAACTAAACTTCTAAAATCCAAACATTTATAAACTATATTACTACATCTAACTATATAGATTATCAAACCTATATAACAAAAATGGACCACCAATGCAAAAGATGCAATTATGAATGGAAACCAAGAAAAAACAATTCCAAATACTGTCCAAAATGTAACAGCCCTTATTGGAACAAAACAAGAAAACAAACAACAAAACAAGAAGTAGAAAGAATGAATAAACTTATACTCACGTGCTACTCAAATATTATAGATACAACCAAGGAAAAAAACCAAGGCATCAGAGATCCAGGAGGCATACACAATTGCTCTTACAGAATAGTAAGCTACGAAAAATCAAACCACAAAGACATATCAGGAATAACAATAAATATCATTAGAGAAATAGCCAAAAAAGGACATTTTTTT
>CAZOQD010000161.1:0-1610 GCA_964581925.1 Candidatus Woesearchaeota archaeon | reverse complement strand
CCTTTTGTTAGAGTTATTAATAGGAATAATGATAGGTATGAGAAGGCGGTGAAGTGGTAGATGTAGCTTAGATAGCCTGATGAAGAGCCGGTTGTTGTGAAGGTTATTGATGAGATGTAGAATATTAGGACTAGGATTATTAGAGTTATTGCTAGTGAGATTGCGCGGTTTTCTTCGAAGAAAGATAAAGGGTTCCTCATTTTAGGATTTTTAGAGAATGCATATATTTAAAAATATAGATATTTAGGCGTAATGATGGTATTATTAAGAAAAGTCAAAGTAAGCGATAGTGGGTTAATCGGACTTACTGAAAATATGTCTACAGTTCCATTATCTGATGAAGGGCCGTTGTTAGGTGTTGAAATGCAGAAAGTTGGGGGACCAATTGGTTTGAGAGATGTTGTTGAAGCTATGGCAATAAAAAATGAGGAAAATTATTATAGAATTGGAGATTCTGTAACAACTAAATTTGAAGATATCCCTGTTGTTGCTATACCCTATTCAGTTTATAAGAGAGAGGAAAAATAAAATGGATCATAATGAAATTATGGATTTCAAATGCTCCATTTTAACAAAGGAAGAAAAATAAAATGGATCAAGGAGAAATAGTTAGAGTGCAGATGATGGAGCAGGAAGTTAATCAGCTTAACGAGCAGTTGAAGGTAGTTGAGCAGAACGTTGTGGAGTTGGGGAGTTTGAATGAGAGTTTGGATGAGTTGGGGAAGGGTAAGGAGATATTTGCTAATTTAGGGAAGAAGATTTTTGTTCCAGTTGAGATTAAGGATGATAAGTTGATGGTGGATATTGGGAAGGAACATATGGTTAAGAAGAGTGTTGGAGATACTAAGGTTATTGTTGAGAATCAGATTGGGAGTTTGATGGATGTTAAGGGGCATGTTATGGAGAGGTTGCAGGGTCTTGAGGGGGAGATGGGAGAGTTAATTATGAAGATTCAGAAGGAGCATATGGCGGAGCAGGTAGGTGGTGGGCATGATCATGGTTCTGAGGATGGGCATTCGCATGAAGGTCACGAGCATGTGCATGATTCTAGTGGGAAGAAAGAAGAAAGTATAGAGGATCTGGCGAGTGGTAATGGTGAAAGTGATTAGTTTTTAATATAAAATGTCCCAGCTTTTATCAGCTTGACTATTCCGAGGAACCGACCATTATTGTTGAGATCATTGTTGCCATTCAGACCGTTGTTGTCAGAATTGAGATACAGTAACCGGCCGGACATTAGCCCATTCACTTTTATCTACTATGAGATTATCTAGTAGATTATTCACCACCACTTCACCTTAGTGTTGTAGTTGTATTTTATAATAGTTTTTAACAAACCATCGTAGTGAATGAACGTGTAGTTCCAAGCTATCTGTTTTCATCATATTGATGTAGTAAGCTGGGACAGATAGTTATCAGATTATTAGTATAAAAAGTTTTATCTTCAAAAATTACAGCGACTCCCCACCACCAGGCGCCTCCGGCGCTACCCCGAGGAACCGACCATAATTGCCGAGAACATAGTTGCCAACCAGACCGCCGTAGTCGCCAGAACCGAGATACAGTAACCGGCCGGAAGGTTCTGATGGATCTCTTCCATTATAGATATG
>CAZOQD010000160.1:0-1640 GCA_964581925.1 Candidatus Woesearchaeota archaeon | reverse complement strand
TTTTTGATAGCAATCATTTTTTTAATTAATTTTATTTATGCACAAGAAACTTTTAACTTAGAAGTTGAAATTCAATAAGAAAGAATTAGGGGAGATATATCTAAACTGGATTCATCCAATGTTATTTGAAAGTGGAGATCATGATAGGGAATTAGTAAGGTTGTACAAAGTTTCTGATAAAGGAAGAGAATGGATGAAACTTCAAGAGAAGAAATATAGTAACAAGGTACCACAAAAAGATCTCAAGTCATTTCTGCTAGAAGTTCATGGAGATCTTTTAAAAAATTCCATAAGTTTTAAATAAATGGCCGCAGGGGGATTTGAACCCCCGACACCCTGATTACATACACACTTCAGTTTTCACAGCCCCCTATTAAAAGAGGTTCGTGGTCTGGACTTTGTCTTAACCATTCCTCATAAGAGGTTTAGGTTCTGCCCGTTAAGTCTCTACACTTTCCCAATCGCTTGGGCTTAGCTCGGTATTGCCATTTTACAGGGTTCGCCGAATTTGAGCAGTGTACATTCAATCGTTTCCAATTGAAGCTCCCGTTGAGAGTCAGGTGCTCTAACCAGACTGAGCTATGCAGCCATTAAGTATGATTTGTGATTACTCTTTATAATCCTTGTGTTTTAGTATTATTGCGTTCATTTTATATGCTTTATTAAGAGTCAGGTGCTCTAACCTGGCTGAGCTAACAGGCCATACCATCTTATTACAAATATTACTTTAAAAAACTATGCAGAATTCAAACCTTCTTCCCAACCCAACCAGAACAACTACCAATCAGTAACTATTACAAAATTACAACAAATCAAAACATTTATATACCCCATTTCATAAAAGATACCACAATGAGTTTTGAACACAACGTCAAACAAGCTTTTTCAGGTGTTAAAAGAGATATGATGGAATTAAAAGATCACATACTAGGTCTAGCCGAAAGATTAGAACATCTAGAAGCAACCGTTAGCAATCTTAAAAATAAAAACGATCTAGTCCAGATCAAACCATCAAAAAAGGCCTCTAACAAGAAGCCAACCAAAAAAGCTAGCAAAAAGAAAACTTCTAAAAAGAAATAGTAATTAATTACTAAATCTAAGATATTGGGTTAGTGGATACTACAATCCTTATATCTACACCAAAAATATAAATACCTTTAATTCTTAACTAGATCATGGAACAAGACATCATGCCCCAAACAAAAGAAGAACTAAAGAAATTCATCATAGATACATTATCAGAATTTAAGGAAGATTCTATCCCTACAGTTTCTGACGAAGAACAATCAGAAATAGAAAAACTTCATGGAGATTCACTAAACGAACCATACAACCCAGAAGACTATGAGTCTATTTAAGATGTATGATATCAAAATTAAAAAGAGAGTTATAAGGTTCATTAATTCTCAACTAAATTCTAACAATATAATGAGTAAAATCTATATCTTAAAAGATTTTAGGTCCAACAAAAGATTAGGTCTAGATATCGAAAGAGTCATCGGAAAGAATAAAGATCTTTACAGATTAAGAGTAGGAGACATAAGATTTATTTTTGAGGTTCTTGAAAATATAATAATCGTTAAGACTGCAGATTATCGAGGAAGCGTATACAAATAATCACCGATACTCTCTCCAAGTAT
>CAZOQD010000159.1:0-1648 GCA_964581925.1 Candidatus Woesearchaeota archaeon | reverse complement strand
TGAGAAGGTGAGGGGGTTGATGGGATGAAATTAACTAAAAAACAAGCAATCAAAATCGCAAAAGATTATTCTCTTGGAAATGTGAAACACTTGAAAACATTTGAAAGAGGAGCTGTTAATTATAATACAATTATTAAAACCGATTTGGGCATGTATATTATAAGAGTTGTAGGGAGAAAGGTAAATTCTGCTTTGCGAAAAAGAATGAAAATCGAATTTAAAGTTTTAAAATATCTAAATAATTCTAATTTTCCTTATGAAGTTCCAAATCCGATTATCAAAAGAAATGGAAAAATCTTAAGTGAGATAAATAGTAGGCCTATGTGGGTGTATAAAATGCTTAAGGGTAAGGATGTAGATCCTGTTAAGGGAGTAAGTCTTACTCAAAATTATGAAATTGGAAAGGCTCTTGCAAATTACCATAAATATGTTAGAGGGATTGCAACTGGCAAGTCTAAAAGGGAGATTAATAGATTGATTGGAGTTGCCGGCCATTATAATGATAAAAAGAAGATAAAAATTAAAAATGAATTGGATAAATTGATGTTAGATAATCTAGAGATGTTTAGTAAGATATTAAAAAATGTAAGGAAAATAAATTTTAATGTAAATATGTTATATGCTCATTCAGATTTGCATGCTGCAAATGTTTTATTTGAAAATGGAAAAATTAGAGGGATAATAGATTTTGAAAATATTGGATATGCACCAAGAATTAGAGATTTATCTTTAAGCATTAAATCTGGGTGTGATACCTTGGCTAAGGAAAGAAGATTTATGAAAGGATATGAATCTGTTTTGAAATTAACAAAAAAAGAGAAGAAATTGATTCCACTTATTACTTTGCGTGATAATTGTTATTTCTTTGATAGATTTTATGGGGGAAAGGGAAATGCTAAGGATGAGAAGGAAAGAATTAAGAGAAATATGTCTGGATTAAATTGGGTAATTGGAAGTACTAAGAAGATGGTTGAAAGAACAGGGATATTGGAGAAGGTAAAATGAATTTTGAAAAGAAGACGAAGTCTATCTTATATGGGATGGAGTTTACTCATGGAATGAGGAGAGCTTTAATCTGGGCATTGGCTTTAATTTATTTTGTATCTCTAGGATTTGAAGTTATTGCAGTTACTACATTGTTTGCAGTATCTACAATTATCATGGTTTTTTTTGAATTTCCCACTGGTGCTATAGCAGACTATGATTCTAGAAAGAAATCTCTAATGATTTCATTTTTTCTAATGTTTGTAGCTTTTTTTGGAATATTTTGGTTTGATACATTTTGGAGGATAGTTCCTTTTTGGATATTGGGAGATATAGCCTGGACTTTTAGTACTGGTGCAGGAGGTGCCTGGGTGATTGATGCATTAGATTTAAGTGATAAGAAGAATAAGATGACAACCTTATTTTCAAGAGGTTCTATGTTTGAACAATCAGGTCATATTATTGGAGGTTTAATAGGATTTTTTATTGTAGCCATAAGTTTTAGATTTATTTGGTTAGCAATAGCATTAATGAATTTATTTATGTTTTTTATAATTTGGAGGTATATGGAAGAAAGAAATTTTAAATCAACTAAAACTCCTCATAACTATTTGATGAAATCTTTAGTAAAGGCTAAAGAATCTTATTCATTTCTGATTCATAG
>CAZOQD010000158.1:0-1657 GCA_964581925.1 Candidatus Woesearchaeota archaeon | reverse complement strand
CTTCGTTGACTCCGGCGACTAGCATTCCTACCATTGCAGGTATCATTGAAGGTTGACGAATGTTTCTGTAGGTCATCATTCCTATGAGGTTAGCGGCTTCCCTGATTGTGGGTTTTCGTTTTCCTTTTAGTTCTTTTAATCTTAGCTCGGCTGAAATGACTTTTTTTTGCATCTCGATATCTGATACAGAGCCTGTTGCTGATACTACTAAGTATTCATTTATTGGGACAACTTTTTGGACGTTTTTGCTTACGACTAGATTTCCTGCGGTGGCTTGTCGGTCCGCGCCCATGACTACTCCGTCCTTGCACACAACCCCAAGTATTGTTGTACTTGATTTGAGAATGTTATTTTTTAATTCTTGATCCATTTTTTAATAGGAATTCTAAAGTGAATTGTAATTCTTTAAGAATTTATAGTGGTTAATGGTTAATGGGGTTTATAAAGTTTTTGGGGAGTGTTGATTTGAAGATATTTATTGGGATATTCTTATTTTTCATTAGTTACAAACCAAGGAGTATCAGACCACCCTCTTCTAGAATAGAAATATAATGTGGGCATATTTGGTAATACACATTTTAGTTTGGGATCTGCGAAGGCATGGAATATGGATCTTGGAAATTCGTTTTCTAGCATATTCTTTTCTAGATCTCTCATAATATAATATTTCTGAGCACCTTCTTTTGAGGATAATTTTAAATTTCTATTTTCAGCATTTTTCTCTATAGTGAGATGATTTTCTATTTTGTTCCACCATCCCGTTTTTTTATTTTTGTATATCTTATTAATTTTTTCAAAGTTAATACTGTATTTTCTCCATAAGGTCTCTAGATAAATATATTTGAAATTAAATTTCTTAAACAATCTCTCTATGTCTTTTGTATAAGAATTGATTGTATTTTCCTCAATTCCATTGTGAATTCCGTGTTGAGTGGCAAAAATAAATGTAAATTCAATTCCCGGATTGTAGATCTTTTTTACTTCATTATTTAATTTATCTAAGAACTCGCATGAGGCAACATCTGCCCAGTTGTGTTTCTTTTTAGGTCCTACTCCTCAAAAACCTATTAATTTTATTGGTTTTTGGTTGGTAACAAATTCCGGGATTCTGTTTGTAATATCTTTTCTTAAACTTGGTTCGCTACGATTCCATCTTTTTTTTGTGATTATATTGTATATTTCTACTTTCTTGTCCATAAATAATAGTAGTATCTCCCATATATAAAACTGATTAGATTCAATTATTTAGATTTTCATTCAACCCCACTAACCCCATCCACCTTCTTAATCTTAATAATATTATCCACGAAATCTTCCATTTTTTGTTCATGGCTAACCAATATCAATTGTTCAATATCCAATTGATCTAAAACATCTCGCATTTTTTCTAGTTGTTGGGCTGAGAATCCGTCGGTGGGTTCGTCTAGGATGACTAGGTTTGAGGTTTTGATGTTGCTGAGAAGGGAGTTGATTACTTGGTTTAATGAGAGGCGGTAGGCTAGGGCTATGGCTGTTCGTTCGCCTCCGCTTAGGAAAGAGTATTCTAATTCGTAGTCTTGTTGTATGATAATTGGGGAGAAGTCGTCTGCTAGGGTGGCTGAGAGGTTGTCTGATACTAGGATTGAGAACCATTTTTAGAAGAGTTTTGAGAATTCAT
>CAZOQD010000157.1:0-1736 GCA_964581925.1 Candidatus Woesearchaeota archaeon | reverse complement strand
TAGCCCCAGTACTAGAACCAATAGCAATAACACCCCCAACTAAAAACAAAATCAAAACAAACCCAAACAATTCAACTCTCCTCATCCCCATTACAATATTAAACGATATTTAAACCCTAACCTTCATTTCCAATCAAAGAATAAGGACTTTTCCTACTTATAATAAATCTCGAACCAACATACTCAGACACAACCGCCGAAATAACCAAATCATCAACCGCCGCCTTCAAAACCCCTCCCATGACCGGAACACCTGCCTGATTAGCATAATTAGTAATAACCTCCTCTATACCTCGTTCATTCAAAACCAACCGAGTCATATTTATTTTATTCTTAACCTTAAGTAAAATGTTTTTCCCAGGCCCCGAACATTCTATCAACTGAACCGCCGGATTCCTAAGAAAATTCTCAATCTGTTGATAAGCTCCACTACTAATTCCCCTACTTTTATTAACTCCAGCACTAAAATTCTGCAAGGTCCTATTCTTACCCACATCGCCATAAGAAATAACCGGAACACCATTAGATTTCTTAACTTCTTTTTTTACACCCCCAATCACTCCGCCCATCAACCCTTTCCCTTTCTTAATTTTCTCAACCTTATCTCCCCTTCTATCCAACCCACTATCCCTCCTCTGCCTCTCATGAAAAATTCCCAAAGTCCCAAAGTCCTCAACACTAACCTCTTTCTCTTTCCCAAGATACTTAAGCTTAATCTTCTCAGCCTTAATCTTCTGCTTCAACAATTCATTCTGCGCAGCATTCATAACCATCTCTGCAGCAAATCTTTGTAAAAAAAGTATCCTCTCCTCATCACTCAATTCTTGCAATCCCATCATCTCGGAATCGGCCTTCTAAACCCCTGAACTTCCTGACGCGGAACACCACCCCTACCCCTAATCCTATCCTCCATCATCATAATACCTTTGCTTATAGTTTTATTCTGATCCAACAAACTATCCAATTTCTTCAAAAACTCCTGATCAACACTCGCCGGACTAGCACCCTTGTCCGCAAAACTCTTAGCAGAAATCTCAAACAACTCCAACAATCTCCCAACATTCCCTGACAACTCCTCAAATCTAAGAGTCAAATTAGTCAACACCTTCTGCAAACTCACAAAATTCTCAAGCAAAGCCTCGTTAACATCAACCTTACTCGCTCCTTTTTTCTTTCCAGTCATTTTATCACCTACCTACTTAAAGAAATAATAATTTATAAACATTAGTATTTCTCAAAATATCAAATAACTCTAATTATTAGTTTGATGTTTACACCCCCAATCATATAAATCAAGTAAAAGTGGTTTCAAGCTTTGACCGTGAAGCGTTAAAGAATATTCAACTTTCGGAGGTATCTGAGGATAAACTTTCCTATTAACAATTCCTTCTTTCTCAAGCTTTCTTAAATGAAGCGTCAACATTCTTTGAGTAATTCCCTTCACCTTTTTCTGCAATTCTCCAAATCGTAAAGTCTCATCTTTCAAAAACCATAAGATAAGAATTTTCCATTTACCACTTATAACAAATAATGCTTCATCAACAGGGCATTTCCTCGAATCCATATTAGTATATTTTTTTATAGTATATATAAATCTTTATATTACTTACTTATATAATGGTATAATTTAAATTCTATATGGCTTCACTATATGAAACAATTGGAGAATCAGGAGTTTTATATTTATATCTTGATAAAAAAATTAACGATTCTAGTTCAGAACTTGAATTATTGCT
>CAZOQD010000156.1:0-1811 GCA_964581925.1 Candidatus Woesearchaeota archaeon | reverse complement strand
CTAGTATCTAACTCTTCACCTAGCAATGATATCGACTGGGACAGCAAAGGTCTACAAGGCACTCTTAAATTGATTGACAAAATATATAACTATTTCACCAAAACCTCATTTACAAAATCTACCCCAAGAACTGAAAGTAAAATAAACAAAGCAATCAAAGAAATTACAAACCATGTAGAGAATTTCGAACACAACTTAGCCATTATCAAAACAAGAGAGCTATTCAACAGTTTTGAAGAAAAAATAGACAAAAAAACCGCAGAATCCTTCCTAAAACTCTTAACCCCTTTCTGCCCTCACATAACAGAAGAACTCTGGGAAACTATTGGAAACAAATCTTTTATCTCATTAGAATCATGGCCAACCCACGACGAATCCAAAATAGACGAAGCCCTTGAAAAACAAGAACAAACAATAAACAAAACAATAGAAGACATCTCAAACATCCTAAAGATCATGAAAGAAAAACAAAACACAGAACCAAAAAACATCTATCTTTACGTCATGCCCAATGAACTATCAATCTACAACGAACAAGCATTATCTAAACGTATCAACAAACAAACAAAAATCTTCGCAGTCAACGACAAAAACAAATACGACCCAGAAAACAAATCCAAAAAAGCCAAACCCGGTAAACCAGGAATTTATTTAGAATAAACACATTTAAATATTCTTTCAACATTATCTAAACATGGAAACAACCCAATCAAATCAACAACAAGAAACGAAACAAAAAACTCCACAAATTACAATCATCGAAGAATCTTTAGCAGAAATCTGGGACAACAAGTACGATGAGAGATGGAACAACATTTGAACAAAGAGACATCGTACTAATCCCGTTCCCTTACTCAAACTTTTCAGAAACTAAGAAAAGACCCGTATTAATAATTTCAAACTCAACACACCATCATCAAAGTAACGACATAATATATTGTGCAATAACTTCTCAAGAAAAAATATTCGAACAAACAATAAATATAGAAAACAAAGATCTAGAATTTGGAAACCTACACTATGATAGCGCTATCAAGCCAACAAAAATCTTCACAATCCAAAAAAAGAGGATAATTAAAAGATTAGGAAGACTAAATATGAATATAACTAGAAAAGTTTTAGATGAATTAAAATATTTTACTAATTTAGAATAAAAACTCTTAAATACCTCTCTTACCTCATCAATCAAAAGAGGAATAAAACCAAATGCCACTAACACCTATAGAAATCATAGCCCTAATCCTAATAATCACCAGCTTAATAAAAATCATAGTAATCGCAATAAGCCCAAACACTTGGAAAATCTCAGTAGTAAACCCTATTTTCAACAAACCAAAACTAACCGGAACAATCTCCCTAATCCTCGCCGCAATCGTACTCTACTACTTATTACAAGAAATAAACATAGTCCAAATCCTAGCCACAATGGTATTCTTCGCCCTATTAATCTCAATAAGCTTCTCAATCTACCACAAAGAACTAACAAAACTCGTCAACAACATCTACAACAAAAACAAAATCCTAAAAGAAGCCTGGTTCTATATCCTAATCTGGCTCGTATTACTAATCTGGGGATTAAAAGAAATTTTCATGTAAAGAATTTAAAATTAGATTTACTTGGTTTTAACAAGAAATTTACCCTATCTTTATTTAAAATCCTTAACATATGCCACTATCTCTTTATTACTTATCTCTAAAGGGATTTTTAAAAGTTTTGAGATCTTCATGGCATCTTCTTTTGTATATATGAACGACCTCATCGCTGTTCCAGGACTATAAAAAAGATAGTGTTTAAGAAGTCTATACCATTT
>CAZOQD010000155.1:0-1855 GCA_964581925.1 Candidatus Woesearchaeota archaeon | reverse complement strand
TTAGAAAACGCAGAAATCCTAATCGACAATGTAAAACACGCAGGACTATTCCTAGAAATCGAGGCCCAATCCAAACCCATCTTATTCGATTACTGCAACCTCCTAGGTCTAGAATACGGAGACAAAGACCCATTAGAAGGAAAATCCTACGCGGATTTAGTGCGGGAAGGTTTTGGGGATGAATCAGATGAGAAATAATTAATTAATCCGAACCATCTGCAAAAAATTATTAAAACCCACTTCCCACCCACCTATTCCACAACAACCCCTACCTCAACTTCCCTTTTTTCTAATTCACCCAAGATCAAAGAATCATATATCTTAATCAATTGCACCGCAACTTTATTATCCTGATTAATTTTATAAAGCGTCGCCCTACCAACCTTTCTAACCGGGATTAATATTCCAACTTTAACAAGTTTTGGAACAATCATATTTACAGTTCCCCAACTAATATTTGCACTCAACATATCTGTAAGTGTGTAATCAAAATCTCTTCCTTCAATCAAAAATTGCATAAGTCTCATACGAGGACTATCTCCCAAATACTCCAAAAATATAGATCCAGATCCCATAACAAAACAAACAACCCAGATTTTATAAACCTTTTATTAATCTAAAACCACAAATAACAAATTATATATAGTTTAATAACTACAACAAACAATGAAAAGTTCATCAAAAAGTATCATTTACGGAACTATCGCTGCAGCAACCTTTACAGGACTAGGTGCTGTATTAATGAGAACTTATGATAATTCAACTATTCAAAACAACCCTCAAGGTTTAGATTATTCTATGGAAATGACTATTTCACCAGATTCATTCACCTCTCCCGAGCCAGTTCAACAAACAAAGTATGTTAGAAAACCTATCCTTGATGATTCTTCACAGAAAAACACTACCTCTCATAATGATCCTAAATCTAAAGGTCTAGATTATAAATTACAAAATAATCCTAGAGGAGATACTCCCTCAAACACTAAAGATTTAACAGATAATCTGAAAGAAGATAGAGACTCCTATAAACTAGAAACCAATAACCTAGCTGAAACAAAAAAAACTGATTATTCTCTAAAAGAAAAAGAAAATAACAGCCCAAAAAAGGAAGAAGGAAATATTATGGATGTGATCATAGCTTTATTTAGTCTTGAAGGGATCCCAATCACAAAAGTACCGAATTTAGCCGATAAAGTAACTGAGGGCATAGGAGAAGGCATAGGAGAAGGTATAGCAGATGATCTAAATGGAAGAGTAAAAGAAGATTCTCTCGAATATACCAAACTTCCATAAGATATTAAGAAACAATCAAACCCCATCCATCATTTAACATATTCAACATTATCCTTACTCTCAAACTTCCCATCACTAGTTAAAAATCTAGCCTCATGTTTTTTAGCTAACAAATATCCTATACAATCCACAAAAGATAACTTCTCTTTTTTATATTCAAACTTCATTTTTGCAGCTTCAACTAATATCTCATCAGTATAATCCACAACAAAAGACCCAAGTTCTTCAAATATCTCTTTAATCTGATTTTCCTTTCCAATCTTCAAAAGATAATATGCATACTCCATCAGATTCAGATCAGTAAGAATCATAAATGATTTCTTATACCTCTCAAATCTCAGATTCCCTTTACTAATCTCTATCAACGCACAAGTATCAAAAAACAATTTATCACTCATCTTCACCTTCATCAATCTCCCTCATAATTTCCTCAGTAGATATCTTAACATCCTCACAGCGCCCCCACAAAAACTCCAAGTCAGCAACTTTTTGAACATCTACCCTTACCTTATCATTAATCCCAATCTTCTCCCCCTGAACAATCTGATTAGGAATTATTATC
>CAZOQD010000154.1:0-1859 GCA_964581925.1 Candidatus Woesearchaeota archaeon | reverse complement strand
TCTCCGCCCCTCTCCCTCTTCCTCCCTCTCCCTTCCCCTCTCCCACATCTAATCCCTCACCCCTCTCTCTCTCTCTCTCTCTAAAACACATGACGCCACACATGGCCCCCAACCCCATGCAACCCCCCCGAAACAGCATAAGCCGATTTCTCAAACTTCCCCCCAGCATGCAATTTAGTCAATGCAATCTCCATAGCCGGCTTCTTATATTGAGGATGTTTATCAACCGGAATCCCACGACCATTATCCTTAACCGTCAAACTCCCATCTTTATTTATAACAACAATAACCATATCACAAAAACCAGCAAGGGCCTCATCGATACTATTATCCACCACCTCATAAACCAAATGATGCAACCCATCCTTCCCAGTCCCACCTATATACATCGCAGGCCTCTTACGAACAGCTTCCAAGCCTTCCAATACCTTAATATTCTCAGCCTTATACTCAGATTTTTCTGCCATTTTATCTTTCCCTCATTAATTTTTAACTAGCCAAAATCAGACAGTTTTAACTAACCTCTAACCGATTTTAAGTAATTTCCAACTCAGAAATTGACTAATTTACACTCAAATTAATACATTTCACTTTAAAAACCTTTCCCCAGCTTTTTTTAATTTGTCGACGGTAAAATTAAACAGAACTATTTCTCACCAGTTTTCCCACTCTTCTCATCTTTTTCTTTTTTCTCTTCTTTTTTCTCAATTTTCTTATCAAACTTTTCTACTTTTTCCTCAACCTTCTTAGTATCTCTTACACTATCTGATTTATTAATTTCTTTCTTATCGCTAAACTTCTCATCATTACTACTAGACTTCTTCTCGTTATCATTTTTAGAGCTACCAAGACCTTTCTTTCCATTCACTTTAATCTTCTTATCCCTCTTCACCCAATTAACTTTCTTACTATCCCTACCCAAATCATCATTCCTCCTACATTTACTAGAACAATAATTCACAGTCCTTCCCTCATTCGTAAATAAAACTAACCCTTTATGTTCATAATAACTCTTTTTACAAAAACTACAAGTTGCCATTTACGCAGCCCCCTTAGAATACTTAGATTTAATTCTCCTCGCTTCAATTTGAGTTTCCCTCAACATCAATATATCCTTAATCCTAACCGACCCCTTAACATTTCTCCTCATAACTTTCCCTTGATCATAACCCTGAAGAATCCTACATTTAACCTGCGTAACCTCTCCCTTAGCCCCAGTCCTCCCAATAATACCTTCAACAACTCCAGGCACAGCACTCTCCGACAACAAAGCATCCGCCCCTTTAGCCGAACTTCCCTGCCCTTCTTTAACTTTCTGAGTCTTACTTCCCATTTTAATCAATCAACAAAAACTATTCCCCCTTCTTATCTTCTTTATCTTGCTTCGCCTTAAACCCTTCCAAATCACTTTCAGCATCTCCAGCATTAATAATCGCAACCGCCGAACATCCAACATTCAAACCAACACTAACACCCAACTTCTCCTTCCTATCAACCTCAACACAAGTAATCCCCTTCTCCTTACATAAAATCAGCAAGTGCTGCACAATCTCCTTAGGATCAACATCCGCCCCATACGCAACTAATTTAGCAGTCCCTCTCTCGATAGCTTTAGTAACCTCATTAGTCCCTTTCTCTACCTTCCCCGTCTTCCGGGCCTTCTCAACAATTTCATACACATCTACCATTTTCTCATCAAACAACCATTATAACCACAGAAGAAAGCCTCCCATAGTCATTGGCATAATAATCTAGATAGAAAAGGGTTTATAAATCTTATTGTTTAAAATATTATCAATTCCAATTAACTTAAACAATATACGTACACTGCTTCGAATCAATATAAAAAACATCAAACA
>CAZOQD010000153.1:0-1863 GCA_964581925.1 Candidatus Woesearchaeota archaeon | reverse complement strand
CCTAGCTTATCTAAGACCATACAAAAATCCTCCTGATTTTTGGGGTTCTAATAATTGTTTCCCGATTATTGAGAACCATTTATATTTAGAAATAAAGCGTTTATTTAAAGTTTATGTGGAAGCTTCTAATTTCTTATAAAATTGAACTACACTCCTTTTCTGGCTAGTTAATATAGCATTTTCAAAAACTTTCCTAGTTGTTCCTAAACCACCAATCATTGTTGAATAATCAACTCCCTCATTTCTTTTTTCAGGCGCACAACCTAAATATTCAGCTACTTCCCTTAATGTGAAATTATTACTACGCCACATCTCTCTAGGCGTTAAACTTTGTCTCTGCGCAGCTTCTTCAAAACTAAGAGATTTCATATCAAATAATGCTAACTCTCTTGCAAATTCAGGATTTTCTCTACATAAAGTTCCATAATTTCTTTCTTGAGTTGCTTCTTCCATACTTATACCATACTTCCCAAATACTCGATCAAACTTGTTAATTTTAAAATAAACAAAATCCCCCATCGAAGTTCCCTTTCGCTCTTCTACAAACCTTTCCCTCAGCTCCTTTGTCTTTCTTTCTCCAATTCCTAGTATAGGCATAAATTCTCGATATGTAATAAATCCATTCTCAAGTAAAAAAAATGAGGCTGCTTTTTCTATCTCTTTTTCTGTTTGACTAAAAGCAGTAGCAATCTTTTCAAAATCATACCCAGTTTGTCTAAGATACATTATGAAATGTCCTTTAACACTTATATCTTCCATCTCTAATTCAGCAGCAACAGCTTCAAGAGATGCATGTTCCTTGTATGATTGACCAACAATAAAAGTTCTAACTTCTACTGGATGTAAATCTAACGAGTCAGCAATATCTTCTACAGATGGATCTCTACCAGTACGTAAATATTCAATCACAGTATCTAAAGCCGGCCGTATTCGAAATGGAACTCTTTTTTCTAAAGCTTTACCTTGCTCCAAGAAAGCTAAAATATCTTGAGCTGGTTTACCACTTAATTCAAGATGATCTAAAAGATGCCATAAAACCTGATCTTCATCTAAACAAGAACCATGACAGATTTCATCCATCGTGCCACATTGTTCATAAAACCCAATAACACTATTTCTATCAGATAAGCCAACATCAATATCATCATAAGGATCTAATCCTACAAAAGCCGGTTTAAGTGTAACTATTTGTTGTAACCAATTTTCACCATCCCGCATAGGATGACCACTAATTCTACTTCCAGAATTATGACTCAAATAATCATTAGCATCCCTAGTTACTTCTTCTATAGAGCTACCTTCAGCATAATATATGACTGGTGTAAAATGATCATCTCTTAGAACTTCTCCACTCATACACACAAAGTTTTAACCTAACTATAAATACGTTTCTATTCTAGAGTAGCAATACGCTTATTTCTTTCTTATTTTCCCTTTCGGAGCATTATAAACAAACCAATCATCTTTAGTAATTTCATGGAAATAATCAGCTTCTTCAATTAAAATCCGAGCAGTAGTCTTTTTAACAGCAGCAATTTCTACTCTAACACCTTCAGATTTTAGATGTGTTACTAATTCAACGTAATCAGAATCTCCACTCATAATAATAATCGTATCCACTTTAGAAGCTAATTGTGTCGCTTTAATCGATAATGGGATATCAGCACTTTTATGACATGGAACAACCGAACCATAATAAAGTCCATGTAACCTCTCAGCAAACTTATCAGAGATTGCTTTTCCTTCTCGGAAATAAATTAATCTGTTTAATCCTCTATCATTCAATAACTTAGGGATTAACGTATCAAAATTAACCATGGCATTAGTCTTCCCAGAACTATCATGTATTGATCGTTCAATATT
>CAZOQD010000152.1:0-1943 GCA_964581925.1 Candidatus Woesearchaeota archaeon | reverse complement strand
GCAAACAATTAATTATAAAAAATAATTAAATACAATAAATCTTATAAATAAAGAAATATAACTTTTTCAATGACTAAAAAACATTACAATAATTGGGATCAAATAACCAGAGATTTAACAAAACTAAACTTACCTGGAAATGATTTCTATGTTGATAACTTAGACATATTCCAAAAAAGAACAAATAATTCACCAATCACCAAAGCATACATAATTAGAGAAAGAAAAAAGGAATTGCATTAAAACCAATAAGGCAAAGCGCAATTTTAAAAATGATTGATAGTACAATTACAAATTAATTATGAATAACTATCCCTTCCCTTTCTCACCACCACCCCCATCACTATCATCCCCTTTCTCATCCCCCTTATCAACATACTCCCTCCCAAAATCAGAATAATACTTCCCTTTAACCGACTTAAACTTCTCATCCGATGGATCCGGCGATTTAACATTCTTTTCATCTCTCATCCAAACCGTCCTCTGCGGATAAGGTATCCCAATCTCTTCCTTATACAACCTACGATAAATCTTACTCATCGCCTCCTGATGCGCAGGCCACTTTTTACCAATCTCATCAACCCAAAACCGAACCTTAAAATTCAACGAGTTATCCGCCATCTCCGTAAATAAAACCGCAACATCTTTATCTTTATCAATAAATTCAATACTTTCAACTTCTTCTAAAACAAACTTTTTAACATACTCAGGATCAACCCCATACTCAACTCCAAACTCAACAGTCACACGAACACTATGATCCGGCTGTAAAAAGTTCTGCACAGTAGCACCTGCCAACACACTATTAGGAACAATAATCATATCATTATCAAAACTCTTAATCCTCGTCGTCCGAAGTCCAATTTTAAAAACCTCTCCACTCATCCCATTATCCATCTTAATAATATCTCCAACCTTAAACGTCCCATCCATTATTATCGCGATCCCAGAAAACACATTCCCTAAAATCGGCTGCAAGGCAAGCGCAACAGCCAACCCCGCGATCCCCAACCCAGCAAGAAAAGGCCCAATCTCAACCCCCCAAATATTCAACACAATTATAGCAATAACCACAACCAAAATAATCCTAAGTGCCTCCTGAACCAACTGCCCCAAAGTATCATCAATATCACTCTCAGTCTTCTCACTCAACTTCTTCCAAACCCGACCCAACGACAAATTCACAACCACAAAAACCAAATACCCAAGTGTAACCGCCAACAAACTATACAAACTATTATACACAACCCCCTCAACCCCCACACTAAAACTCAACTCCCTAAGCGCAAAAATCAAACTAACAAACATAGACGTCAAATTCAAAGGCCGACTACTCTTAGCCAAAATCAAATCATCCAAATCACTAGCCGTCTTACTAGTTAACTTAATAAAAACCTTCTCAACAACATACAACACCAACCTCAACAAAACAAACAACACCACAAAAACCACGACAGCCTTCAAATAACTATTAAGTCCAATAAAACCAGGAATGTTGTCGAATATCATCTTATTAGATTTAGAAAGAACTTTTTAAAGGTTTTGTAAAGAATATTATTTAACAAGTATATCTGGTTCATTAAAAACTATTTTAAATTGATCAGTTGTATAAATTGAGCCACCTTCCTCTTTTACAACCAATTCAAAATATAACTCGCAATCATCAAACATCACATTTTTACTAGGAATTTCAAACCTCAAGGTATTAAAATATATTTCATTTTTATTTATCGAAGTACTACCCTTTACTCCGCTAATCACCCAACTACTAACTTCATCCACCCCAACCCCACATTTCTTATTTAAATCATCATCTTTTACATTAAATTCATAGGTTAAATATTGAGAGTCAAATAGATTTCTAATCGCAAATCCAATCCCATAATATTCTACATTTTTTAAATTAAAATTATTAACCCAAAATTTCGAACGTTGAGCTGTAG
>CAZOQD010000151.1:0-1965 GCA_964581925.1 Candidatus Woesearchaeota archaeon | reverse complement strand
TGGTTAAGGAGAATATTAAGAAGAAGTTTCAGTATGATAAGGTTGGGTTGGTTGATGAGTTGGTTAAGAAGGATGAGATGTGGAGGAAGATTAAATATGATGCGGATAAGTTGAGGGGGGATAGGAATAAGGTTAGTGAGGAGATAAATAAGGCGAAGAAGGCGAAGGATGAGAGGAAGGCTAAAGAGTTGATTAAGAAGGCTAAGGAGATTCCGGATAAGATTAAGAAGTTGGAGGATAAGACGGATGGGTTGGTTAGTGAGATTCGAGGGTTGCAGATTGAGATTCCGAATATTATGAGTAAGAATGTTCCGATTGGGGAGGATGAGAAGGGGAATAAGGTTGCGAGGAAAGTTGGAAAGATTGGGAAGTTTGGGTTTCCTGTTAAGAGTCATGTTGAGTTGATTGATGAATTGGGGTTAGGAGATTTTGAAAGTTCGAGTAGAGTTTCTGGGACGGGGTTTTATTATCTTGAGGGAGAGTTGGCTTTGTTGAATCAGGCGTTGTTGAATTATGCTCGGGATATTATGGTTAAGAAGGGGTTTAGGTATGTGGAGACTCCGTTGCTTTTACGTGAGGAGATAATTGATAAGGTTACGGATTTGAATGATAAGGAGCAACAGATTTATGTTGTTGAAGATGAGCCGAGGATGGCGTTGATTGGGACCTCGGAACATAGTTTGATTGGGAGATTTGTAGATAGTGAGATTGAAGGTTCAAAATTGCCTATAAAACATACTAGTTATTCGATGTGTTTTAGGAAAGAGATTGGAGCGCATGGGATTGATGAACGTGGTTTGTTTAGGACTCATCAGTTTAACAAGATTGAGATGATTGTGATTTGTGATCCTTCTGAATCTGAGGGGTTTTTTAAAGAGATGCAGGATATTTCGGTTGAGATTTTTGAAGGTTTGGAGATACCTATTAGGGTTTTGAAGATTTGTAGTGGGGATTTGGGGGACTTGAAATATGAGCAGATTGATGTTGAGGCTTATTCGCCTAGAAGGAAGGATTATTTTGAAGTTGTGAGTTGTTCGAATTTGACTGGAAGTCAGGCTCGGAAGCTTGGGATAACTAGTCGGGTTAAGGGTGATCAGATTACTCCACATACTTTGAATAATACTGCTTTGGCTTCCTCGCGGGCTCTTGTTGCTATTTTGGAAAATCATCAGCAGAAGGATGGGTCGGTTAGAATTCCGAAGGCGCTTTGGAAGTATACGGGGTTTAAGGTGATTCGGGGTGGGAAGAAATAGATGGTGAGTTATATTAAATTTTAAAAAGAGTGTTTGTTAATTGTTAATATGGTAGAACGATGGGTAAGTGAGGGAATTGAAGAACGCCTTAAGATCACACATATTAAAAAAAATGGAGACTATCACTGGGTTCTTGAAGGAGTTGATGAAAAAGTGAATGAGTTTGGACTAACTCGTAAACAGATAGTTGTTTATGATAATGATGAAGAGGTTAATGTGAAGCCATGTACTCTAGAAGACCTATATGAAACTTGATGGGAAGTGTTATGAAACTTTAGCGGTCAGTCTAATGGGGGGTAATGAACTTGGACATATATCTGTTAAAGGGAATAGTGGAGGGCAAAAATTTGTTCAACAATATTTCTTTGAAGATAATAGTCCTGGAGCCTATAATAACGGGCATATGTCTGGAGTTCCGTGGCCAGAAGAAAAACCTCTTTTTGTTACTGATTGTTGGTTTCCCTACTTTGATAGCCTGAAAGAGATGCGCCCAAACGCTAGGGAGAGTATTGATATTTGTGTAGATCTACTTTCTCGAGATGGATATTCGGCTAGTAGAGTTCTTGCAAATTCCTAAATCTAATCTGCATAAGATATTTAGAACAAAAAAACTTAAAAGCCTATCTAATCTATTTCTTGAACAATGAATAAAAATGCTAAGCATGTTGCGATAATACTTGATGGGAATCGGAGATTTGATAAGAGGTTGATG
>CAZOQD010000150.1:0-1977 GCA_964581925.1 Candidatus Woesearchaeota archaeon | reverse complement strand
TACTTTTCTTAACACTCCATACTATTTAAACCTTTCTAATATTTATCACTCTATAATAGTAATAAACCACTTCCTTCTCCCAAACATAACAAAAATAAAAATAGTTTTAAATATACCTTAACCTTCAATAAACAAAGAGGACTTACTAAATGAAAACAAATCACATCATCTTTATCTTATTAATCCTAATCTTATCCCAACTAACTTTCACCCTTACTCAAGAACAATCAGAAGAATTGCCTTTAGAAGACTATACTTCAGGAGACTGGAAAGCCTTAGATTCTACTACTAAAAACAAAGTTTGGGATAAAGCTCCAGATCAAAAAAAGATAAGTTTCCTCAAAAAAGTCTATCCCGATCTAGATTTAAATGGATTCAATCACGATTCATTAACCTGGCAAAAACAAAACGCCCTGGGAAACGAAAAAACCTACGTTGATTTCGACAACCTCCCAATAGGCGCAGACTCCATAGAATTCGATGGAAAAGCCTTCACTTACAAATTTAAATTCAGCGAAAAAACAATCACTACAGAAATAGGAAGCATCAAAGGTTTAAACAAATTAGTCCTTGAAGGTTACGACGACGTTTATCTTTTATTAGACGAAAACGACGCAACCTTTAGAATCACCGAAGAAGGAATCTTCTACAAGGGAGGTTCAGTAAGACACGGCAACATCGCAAACGGAATTTATTTCTCTCAAAACGATCTCTCCAAAGAAAGCTTAGTAAGCATGGAAACAACCAACCATTACAAAACCAGGAACTCAGAAGTATTAATCAACGAAGCCATTATCCAAACACAAAACAAACTAACAGACATCTTCTTCGACACTAAAAACCATATTGAACAATCAGAACAATTCGCTCAAATAGCAGGCTCACAAGCACTAATGATAGGCGAGGATATTTCAATAGAACTAAGAGAAGACTTTAAGAAAGTTAGCGCCAAAGGTAATAACTTAAAATTACTAAACGGAGAAATGCAAGTCCAATTCGATGGAGATAAAACTTTTCTTGCAAGAGAAGACGGAGAAGCAGAATATTCAGTCGATGGAATTTTCAACGGAGATGATCCAGATAACCCTGGGAGACATTTTGTAATAGAAAGAACCCCTGAAGGAAAACTTTACTTTGGAGACAAACAAAGACTAACAACAGTAGGAGAAGTATATGTAAACGCAGCAGGAAAAATCTCCGATGAAGGCGCAAAAGTATTATCAGGAGTTGCAAAAGTAGGAAAGGTCGATCTATCAAAAATCCCAGAAGGATTAAGCCCAGAAGAATATTTAGAAGCACTAAGAAACTCAGATTATAAATCTCTAGAAGCAACGACAACAATAGACATTACAGATTACCTATTAAACAAAGCCGTCGCTCAAGCCGGAAGAGATTTAATTGATGGAGATAGCTCAAAAGACAATAACCTACTCGACATGATAAAAAAAGGAAATGATTTATTAGCCGAAGCAGGATTCGTAGAAGAATTAAGCCAAGAAGATTATGATAAATTAGTAGATGAAACAATAGTCAACGCTGCCAAAGCCGCCCTCGAAGCTTTTAACGAAGCATCTAGTGCATTACCCCAAGAAAACAGAGATACCTCTGCCAACGGCATCTCCCAAATCACTAATTCCATCGCAAATCTTAGATTACTACAAAACGATATACCAAACCGAAATAGCGAATTATCTAGAACTGCTGCATCAGCTTTCAAATACGGCAAAGTCGTCGAAGGATTAACCGACACTTTAACAACCCTCCACGATCAATACGCAGGAAAGAAACCCGGATTCATACCAAAAGGAACAAAAATAAATGTAGAACTCCAAGGAGACCGAGCATTCCTCATAGTCGACGGACCAAAAAGATTAATCTTCTCAGAAACTGGAGAAAGAAAAACCGTCAACCCCGATCCAGTCAGATTATCAATCTCACCAGAAACAGCCAAAGACCTCATAGATGATTTCTACAACA
>CAZOQD010000149.1:0-2017 GCA_964581925.1 Candidatus Woesearchaeota archaeon | reverse complement strand
AAAATTTATAATTTTATTGTATGGCATCTTACTTCTTTTTTTAAACCCTCTCCAATACAAATAGATTCAACAATTTTTAACTCTTTGTATAGTGACTAATAACAAAAAACCACCAAAATGTTTTTAAAAGACTTTACTCTATCAAAACAATGGACTATCCAACCAATAATCACAATTCTGAAAAAGGAGACCACAACTTTAATAGATTTAACAATCATAAGCCCAGTGAACATCACAAACATCCAGATCACAAACCAAATGACCATGGGCTTAACGAGCATAGACCTAATGAACACAGACCAGAGGATCACAAAACACACGGACCCCACCCCCCAAAAAAAGACCACTTCCCTAAAATAGACAACAGCCCAGACTCGCTAAGAATTAAAAACCCTTGGAAAATCGCAGCAATAGTTCTAGGAGTCATAACCATAGCATTACTCTACATGATGTACTCAGGAACCTCGCCCCTAGCCTCATCAACAACAGGAGAAGAAGCGGGAGAAATAATAATCGACTACTTAAACTCAAGAACAGGCGGAGGAGTCACATACATTTCAAACACAGATCTAGGATTCCTATACGAAATAACAGTCTCATACAACTCCCAAAACATACCTGTATTCATAACTAAAGACGGAAAATACTTTGTACAAATAGCCTTACCAATAACTGAAGAAGGACCTCCATCCGAACCACCTACAAACAATCAGCAACAACCAATACAAGTCAGCGAAGACGACGACGCTGTAGAAGGACAAGCCGACGCACCAATCACAATAATAGAATTCTCAGACTACGAATGCCCATTCTGCGAGAAATTCTACACCGAAACTCTACCATTACTAAGAACAAACTACATTGAAACAGGAAAAGTAAAACTCATCTTCAGAGACTACCCATTAAACAACATACACCCTAATGCCCAAAAAGCCGCAGAAGCAGCCGAATGCGCAGGACAACAAAACAAATATTTCGAAATGCACGACAAACTCTTCGAAAACCAACAAGCCCTATCAATAGACAACTTAAAACAATACGCGAAAGACTTAAACCTAAACCAACAAGCCTTCGACTCATGCCTCGACGACGGAACAATGGCAGAAGAAGTCAATAAAGATTTAGCAGAAGGAATAAGCTACGGAATCTCAAGAACCCCTGGATTCTTCATCAACGGAAGACCTATCGAAGGCGCCCAACCTTTTGAAGCTTTTGAAACAATAATAAAGGAGGAACTAGAAAAAATATGATATCTGAACTAACAATCGGCCAAGGTAACGTAAACGTCGAAGGAACTATCCACGAAATCGGAGAAATGAAATCTTTCAACAAATTCGGTAAAGAATTAAAAGTTGCCAACGCTATGCTCAAAGATGATTCAGGTTCTGTAAAACTAACCCTATGGAATGATGATGTCTCGAGATTCAAAGACGGAGACAAAATCAAAATCGTTAACGGTTACGTAAACGAATTCCAAGGCGAGAAACAACTCACATCAGGTAAATTCGGAAGTATGGAAAAACTAGACGGATCAGACACCGCAGAAGAAGCTCCGGCTGAAACAGAAGAAACAGAAGAAACACCAGCAGAAGAAACAGAAGCCCCAGTTGAACCAACTACAGAGCTAGAAGAACCATCTGAAACAGAAGCAGAAACCGAAGAACCAAAAGAAGAAATTATTTAATTTTTATTATTATTTTAATTACTTATTTTATTACCTACTTAGTCTAAACCCCAAACCTATTCAAATTATTAGCAACCACCATATCAACCCTCTTCTCTTTCAAATACTCCGCCTCCTTCTCATCCAAATCCAATCTCCTCTTAGTCCTCTCATCAACCCCCTCAAGTATAAACGGCAACAACCACTTATCCCTATTAGCTTTCTTCTTACTCAAATGACAAAGCGAAGCATACTTCTCCACAACTCCCTTCATCTTAAAATTTCTCTGATTAGCCAACCAAATTTTCAAAATCCGACTAGGACGTTTATAACTCACAAACTTATCATTCTTAT
>CAZOQD010000148.1:0-2049 GCA_964581925.1 Candidatus Woesearchaeota archaeon | reverse complement strand
AGTTAATTGTTTCTTAGTAAGATATTTAAATTAAGTTATCTATTTTTTATTATGGGAAGAGAAGAACAAATAATTAATGAGAGAAAGAGGAAGTTGAAGGAGTTGCGCGAGTTGGTTAATCCTTATCCGCATAGGTTTGATGTTAAGGATTATTCTGAGGATGTTAAGGAGAAGTATAAGGGGTTGAAGAATGATGAGAGGACTAAGAGTAGGGTTAGGGTTGCTGGTCGGGTTATGACTGTTCGTAATCTGGGGAAGTTGATATTTGCTACGGTGCAAGATGGTAAGGGGAGGATACAGATTATATTGCAGAAAGGTATTACTGGTGATGGGGATTTTGGTATTTTTAAGAAGTATGTGGATGCTGGAGATTTTGTTGGGGTCGAAGGTTTGGTTATGAAATCGAGGACGGGAGAGGTTTCGGTTTTGGTGAAGAAAAGTCGGGTTTTGAGTAAGTCGTTGTTGCCATTGCCGGAGAAGTGGCATGGGCTTAAGGATGATGAGGAGAGATATAGGAAGAGGTATTTGGATTTGATTATGAATCCGGAGGTTAGGGAGGTTTTTAATAAAAGGACGGTGATACTTGATTCTATTAGGGAGTTGTTGAAGAAGAAGGGGATGGTTGAGGTGGATACTCCGTTTTTGCAGACGGTTTATGGAGGGGCGGCGGCTAAGCCGTTTAAGACTCATTTGAATGCTCTTGATATTGATTTGTTTTTGGCCATAAGTCCGGAGTTGTATTTGAAGAGGTTGATTGTTGGAGGGTATGATAAGGTTTATACTATAAGTAGGAACTTTAGGAATGAAGGGATTGATAGGTGGCATAATCCTGAGTTTAGTATGATGGAGATTTATTGTGCTTATAATGATTATAATGATATGATGGATTTGTTTGAGGAGATTTATGAGTATGTTGCTAAGAAAGTTAATGGTTCAACTAAAGTTAAGTTTCGTGGGAAGGAGATTGATTTTAAGAGGCCATGGAAGAGAATGAGTATGGCGAGTTGTATTAAGAAATATGCTAAGATTGATGTGGATAAGAAGAGTGCTAAGGAATTGGCTAGTTTTGTTAAGAAGAATAAGATTGAGAGTAAGGACGATAAGAGTTGGGGATGGAATGTGCAGGCGATTTTTGAGCATTTTTGTGAGGAGAAGTTGGAACAGCCGACTTTTGTTTTGGATCATCCGCTTGAGACTACTCCGTTGTGTAAGATCCATAGGGATGAGAAAATGTGTAGGATGATTGAGAGGTTTGAGCCGTTTTGTATGGGGGCTGAGTTGGGAAATGCTTATAGTGAGTTGAATGATCCTGAGTTGCAGAGGTCGTTGTTGGAGGGGCAACAGGCTTCATTAAATAAGGGGGATGAGGAAGCGAATCCGTTGGATGAGGATTTTATTAATGCTATAGAAGTTGGAATGCCACCTACGGGGGGTTTGGGGTTAGGGATTGATAGGATGGTTATGTTGTTGACGGAGCAGGATAGTATTAAGGATGTGATTATGTTTCCGTTTATGAGGCCATTGGATGGGGAGGATAAGAAGAAGGGTGATGGGAAGGGGAAATGACAATTCTACGAAAATTTTAAATACTAATAATTACTGGATTAAGTATATACGCTCGCGGTTAGTGATAACGCGCGGGCACTTTTTACTATGAGAGTTGCTTTGTTTATTGATGGGAATAATTTTTATCATGGATTAAGGAACATCTACGAGGAATCTAAAAAGCTTATTAATTTTGACTTTAAAAAATTTTCTGATATTTTGGGGCAGAATAATAGGATTGTTGTTATTTTTTATTATAATGCTAAATTAGATAAAATAGAGAATACTAGTAAATTTATTAGTCAAGAAAGATTTTTTAGTAAGTTGAGGAGGATTGATAATTTTAATCTAATTCTTTGTAGATTATTGAAGAGAAAGATTAGAGGAACGAATAATTACTATTATGTGCTTAAAGAAGATGATATTCACATGGCTGTGGATATGGTTGAAGGTGCATTTGATAACAAGTTTGATATTGATATTGTTGTTTCTGGAGATGGAGAT
>CAZOQD010000147.1:0-2053 GCA_964581925.1 Candidatus Woesearchaeota archaeon | reverse complement strand
TCAATACGCAAATCTAAGATTTCGGTTAGTGGACTTTTTACTCCCCTTGGGAGGAATATTTACCACAATTGGAAGATCGTCTCAAAGATTTAATGAAAGAAATAGAGCACTTTGGAATAATACGGTCAGTGAAGATTTTATGGCCTTTGAGAACACAAAAGATAAATTATACACCGTAGGTGCGGTAGCATTCAATGCATTATCTACAGTAATTTGAGGATATATGTTAACGCAATAAAATGGCAAAAAAAGAAACACCCTTCGAGCGAATTAAAAGACTTGTTGCAAACCAAGAAAACATCAGAAACATCGCTACTTCAGCACACATTCACCATGGTAAAACTGCTCTCACCGACAACCTTCTAGCAGCTGCAGGAATGATGAACGAAAAACTCGCGGGAGATTTAGATGGCGGAATGGCAACATGGCAACACGCCGACGAGCAAGAACGTCTTTTAACAGTAGACGCCGCAAACGTTTCAATGGCCCACGAGCTAGAAGACAAAGAATACTTAATCAACCTAATCGACACTCCAGGTCACGTAGACTTCTCAGGAAACGTTACTCGTGCTATGAGGGCCATCGACGGAACAATCGTACTAGTCTGCGCAATCGAAGGAATAATGCCACAAACCGAAACAGTAATGAAACAAGCATTAAGAGAAAGAGTAAAACCAGTTCTATTCATAAACAAAGTCGACAGGATGATCAAAGAACTAAAATTAACTCCCGAAAAAATGCAAGAACGTTTCAAAAAAGTAATCGACCATTTCAACCTTTTAATAGAACAAATAGCCGAACCAGAACTAAGAGAAGAATGGAAAGTTAATGTTGCAGATGGTTCTGTAATCTTCGGATCAGCAAAAGAAAACTGGGCATTATCAGCAGCTTTCATGCAAAAAAAAGGTGTAAGTTTCAAAGATGTAATAGACATCCAAGAAAAAGAAGCAGAAGAAAGAAAAGACTGGTTCTGGAAAAACGCACCATTACATGAAGTCCTATTAGATTCAGTAATCAAACACTTACCAAGTCCAGTCGCAGCCCAAAAATACAGAATCCCAAAAATATGGCCCGGAGAAAAAGACAGCGAGTTCGGAAAAGGCCTATTAGCATGCGATAAAAACGCCGAACCTGCTTTCGTAATCACAAACACAATCATAGACGCAAGATCAGGAAAAGAAATCTCAGCAGGCCGTTTATTCTCAGGAACATTAAAACCCGGAATGGAAGTATATCTAAATAACGAAAAAAAGAAACAAAAAATCCAACAAGTCCTAGTATACAACGGAATAAAACCCGAACAACTTGAAAGCGTCCCAGCCGGAAACGTACTAGCAATAACAGGACTAATAAGCAAACCCGGAGAAACTGTAACTCTAGAACCTCAAGAAAGCTTCGAATCAATCAAGCACATCTTCGATCCAGTAATCACAAAATCTATCTCAGTAAACAAACCACAAGACCTACCAAAACTAATCGAGGTCCTTAAAAAAGTCGGAAAAGAAGATCCAACCCTAAAAATCGAAATCAATGAAGAAACAGGAGAGAACCTAATGTCAGGAATGGGCGAGCTACATCTAGAAATTATTGAAAACAGAATCAAAACAGAAAAAGGAGTAGAAGTGAAAACCTCTCAACCAATCGTAGTTTACAGAGAAACCGTAAGCAAAGAAAGCAAAACTGGAGAAGGAAAATCCCCAAACAAACACAACCTATTCTGGATCAACGTAGAAACTTTAGAAGACTCTGTCTACGAAGCAATGAAAAAAGGAGAAATCAACGACGGAAGAACAAAGAAAAAGAACGAAGACCTATGGAACAAACTATCTGATTTAGGAGTAAGCAACGAAGAAGCGAGACAATACAGAAACATATACAAAGACTGTGTATTCTTAGATAAAACCAAGGGAGAAGTTCACATGAACGAAGTAATTGAAATGATCATGGATGGAGTAGAACAAGTCATCGATGCAGGAGTATTATCAAGAGAACCTTGTGCTAAACTTAAAATCAGTTTAGTAGATCTAAAACTCCATGAAGATGCAATCCATAG
>CAZOQD010000146.1:684-2108 GCA_964581925.1 Candidatus Woesearchaeota archaeon | reverse complement strand
TAAAAACCAGATCAAAAAGAGAACCAACAAAAAAGAAAGGAAAGAACTTACCAGAGATTAGTTTTAGGATTCCTTAAGAATCATTCAACCCTAAAACCCAATCAACCTAAACCAATCCATCAAAATCAACAACAAAAACCCAATCAAAAACCCAGGAGTAAACGGAATCCCAATCTTGATCAAAATCTTCCTACGATACTTCTCCCTTATCAACCTCAACTCACTCGCACTAACCCCCTCCCACTTACCCTTTATCTTTTTACCATTAACAAATATATCCTCATACAACCACTCTCCCTCCGTCAACTTCGCAGGCTCAACACTTAAAATCATACAACTCTCTTCAACACTCTTAGCAAAAACAAACAACAAAGGAAACAACAAAAACACAAACCCCAATAAAGCAAGCTCACTAAAAACAAAATAACTACCCACAAACCAAAACAGAACAAACAACCAACTCAAATAAAAAACCCTTTTATTCACACGAACCTGCTTCCTAAACTCCTTAACAAATTTCTTAAAATTCAAAACAACCAAAACCAAAGACCAAATAAACACATATATCGAGCCCCCAAACAAAAACAACAATATAAACCATCCAAATATCTTAAAATTAACAATCCAATCAAAACTCAAAGGCAATATAGCCCCTAAAGCAATCAACAACTTAGCATCCCCTCCCGCAAACATCCTCATATGATAAAACAAATTACCCAACACCAAAAACACCAAAAACCCAATCACCCCATTAACAAAAAACCAATAACTTCCAACATCCACCGAAACAGCCAATCTATAAGCCAACGCAATCCCTATCAAACTAAAATTCCAAATATTATCCACCTCCCTCCTTCGAAGATCCTGCATTATCGCCCCAACTATCCAAACCAACCCTAAAACAATAAGGAACAAATTCATTCCATCAATTAACATCTTACATCATTCTACCCCTTTTCAAATTCTCTTTTATTACCATCGAAACTATCTGAATAAATATCGAACTCAACAACCCAATAAGAGACAAACTCATCTCAAACAAATTAAAACATTGAGTATTCACAATATTTACTGCTATGAAAGCAAGGATCAGGAAATTTATAAAATTACCGAACCAATTTAACAAATCAATATTAAAAATCATCCTAACCTAACGACCTAATAATACCATAAATTAAAACTCCTGCAGCAAAAAAACCCACAGCCCAGGCAAGATAATATAAAACTCTCAAAACCTTCTCATTCATCTATTCACCTCCTACAAACAAGTAATAAAATCCTTATAAACTTTCCCAACCAATTCACTCATAACTCTTCTTCTCATCAGTCCTCCCGGGGGGCCGGGGCGCCCCCCCCGGGCGAACCCGCGTCGCGGACCGAGGAGCCTGCAGATAAGGAATTAACAGGGAGATACGAAGGGAGAG
>CAZOQD010000146.1:0-674 GCA_964581925.1 Candidatus Woesearchaeota archaeon | reverse complement strand
AGTCCTCCTCCCCCCACCCTTCTTATACCGACTATACCGACCCTTAGCCTTCTTATCATTCTTACTCTTCCTCTTACTAGGTGTTTCATAATCCATAATTAATATAACAAAATAAGATATTTAAAATTAAGCACTAAGGAGTCACAGCAGAATCAGCATCCTCTTCATTCGTAGAATCATCCAACCCAATACAATCTATAGCACAAGGAGCCAACCCAGCCCCAACACCAGGCTCATCCAACTCAGCACAAGTATATCTTCCATTCTTACCACTTTCATCCTTCTCATCAAAAACCACCTTCCTACTCTTCTTACAATAATCGTAAGCCGACTGAGTAGTACAAGCTACCTGACAACTCTGCACAATAGTCTGAACATTAACCTGCCCCCCACCAAAATTCTTAACCACATCCAAAAACGGCACAGTCCCCGTAGTAAACGCATAAATCACAAAAACCAAAACCAATATAGCCAATATAATAACCACAATAGTCCCTATAGTCATCTCTCCTCTCTTTTCCATATTAATCATAACAATCTTTTATTTAAAAACCTTTACAAAATCCTCACAAATTCCTTTTGATAACTATAATCTATATCTAACTTACCACTAACTCTCTCAACAAACAAATCAAGTCTCAAAACCAATCTATCCCCAGATACTTCTATATTAT
>CAZOQD010000145.1:0-2157 GCA_964581925.1 Candidatus Woesearchaeota archaeon | reverse complement strand
TTGTCATACACCCTCGAAGCTTTATTCCTCTTCGCTCTCTGAATCAAATCCCCCATATAACGCTTCAACTTCCCCCCCAGAGTATCAATCAACTTCCTATTCGCATCCACATCCTCTCTAAATCCCTTCTCATCTTTTCTCTCCAAACTAACAATCATCTTCTTAATATTCCCACAATAACTCGCATAAAAACTACCCCAATTCTTCTCATCCCTATAACTATCACGTTCAATCAACTTACTAAGCGCATAAATAATAACCGCAACACTCAACAAATCAACATCCCGATGCACACTAACATGATCAATAATCTTATCACTCAACCGCTTTATCTTAACATAATCCTTCTTCTCCAACGCAACCTGAACCTTCTTCAATATATTCAAAATATGCACACGCTCATCCATCTTTTCCAATAACAAATACCAAGATAATTATATAAACTTTCTTATTCCTCTTTCACAACAACATTATCACTACTTATCGGAACCTGAAACATCTCCCCACACTTCTCACATTGAGCACTAACAACAGTAGTCATAGCAGTCAATATCTTACGACCCTCTCCCTTAACCCGACTAGCCATTCTAATACTAATCTCATTCCCACACTTACATTTCATCACCCAACCACAATAAACACACTTTTAAACGTTTCTAAGAATGCTCAAATTCAAAACCTTGCATAAATCTTACCATCAGTCTATAATATTCAATACTTCTTCTTTCAGTAGGTCTGTCTCGAACCATAGAAACAATCTCATCATAAAGTGCACGCCTACTTCCTCCAAAAGGCATTAGGGTCCTAAGATTAGCTCCATCCTTACTTGCAGCACCTATAATAGATTCCTTCCAATCTTCAACCACCTTTACATCAATACTATCTATTGAAACATACATCGTCATTAATTAAAAAATACAAATAAGTTTTTATATATTCCTATACTCTCAATAACATGCTAATCATACTAGACACAAACTTCCTAATCTACATGGCAAAAGAAAAAATAGACTACGTAGATGAACTAAGCAACTTACTAAACGAAGATTACCAAATCGTAGTCCCAAAACAAGTAATCAACGAACTAACTAGCCTAAAAAACGACAAACTAAAAAAAGTCTCAGGAAAAGACAAACTAGCCGCAGACCTAGCACTAAAAATCCTAAAATCAAACAAAATCCAAACAATCCAAACAAAAAAATCCAAAAACATTTCAGTCGATCAATCCATAATTAATCTAGCCCATCAAGACAAAAAAAACATCGTATGCACCTTAGACAAAGAAATGAGAAAAATACTAGGCCGTGTTATTTTATTAAACAAAGGAAACAAACTAATTCTGACTAGGTAAATCATCAATAGGAATTTCATTAAACAAACGAGGCATTACTTTTCCAACATATCCCTTTTGTTCATTTACTATTTCAACTAATTGATCTCCATGATATGGCTGAAAAGATACAAAATCATATCCATCTCTTAAAGCTTGCAATCTTAGAACATGAAACGCCCTAGCATTTACACTTTCATTTTCAGAACACTCCACCATAAGCTCAATCCCATGATTAGGAACTTCCCTAATATGATCATTAACTTTAAAATATTTTATCCCAACATCTTCATCCTCACCCTCATAGATAAATTTAAAAGAATCACTCCTTGATATTTGAATACGTTTAACAACATAAAATTTCATAGGTTTAACCTCAACTAACAAATAAGGTTTACAAAGATCCACATCTATTTTCTGCGCAACTCCCATTGCAAAATATTAAAAAGACAACCTTTATAAATCTACTTTTTTACATAATTCTAACATGTTCTATAATATTGAAGTGGAAGATTATGTTAGAGTGGAACCAAGACTTTTTGGACTAAAAACTAGCGATGCTGTTGCTAAACAACTACAAGAAACCTACGCAGACTACCACGACAAAGAAATCGGAGAAGTAATAGGAATAATCGCCGTTCTAGAAGTCGGAGACGGAGTAATAATCCCAGAAGACGGAGCCGCATTCTACAAATCAAAATTCAGACTTCTAGTCTGGAAACCCGAACTACAAGAACTAGTATTCGGATTAATCGACGAAATCACAAACTTCGGAGCCTTCATAAACCTAGGAGTAATGAAAGGAATTATCCACATAAGCCAAACCA
>CAZOQD010000144.1:0-2234 GCA_964581925.1 Candidatus Woesearchaeota archaeon | reverse complement strand
ATAGGGGAGGAAAACTAGCCAAAAAGACTATCTCAAAAATTGTTGAATCTTCAGCAAAAAAAGCACAAATAAAAAAAAGAGTTTATCCCCATTTATTAAGACATTCCTTTGCAACCCACCTTCTAGAACAAGGCACAGATTTAAGAATAATCCAAAAAATCTTAGGTCATTCAGATATCAAAACAACCCAAATCTATTTAAAGATCTCAAACGCTTCAATTAAAAATGTAAGAAGCCCCTTGGACACATTATAAAATGAAAAAAATAATAGTTATCCCCTCAAACCAAGGATGTTTAGGCAAGAATGTGGGATGTGAAGATGGGGGGAAAGTCGTTTGTAAGATGGCTGGAATTGAATTTGAAATCGCAGAAATATCATAAATTCAGGATACTTAAAAATAGAATAATTTCTTTTTACTCTTTCCATGTATGGAAAATATATAAATGGTCTTTGAAGTTGTGGGTTTTTGGTTCTAAGAATGATTTTAGTATTTCTTGTTGTTTTTTGTTTAGGTTGTTTTGGAAGTCGAAGAAGTGGAATGTGTTGAAGATTGTTTCTGGGTTTGGGAAGTTTAGATTTAGGGTTGTTTGTTTTTCGGTGTCTGTTTTAAATTCTTGAGATTGAAAATGAGATGTTAACTGGGATTTTAGTTTTTGTTTTTTGTTTTGTTCTGATTCTTTTTTAGTATCTTGATTATTATTTAGGATTAGGTCTCGCATTTTTGGGATGTCGCCGTTTGGGCCTGGGATGATTATTATGATGTGGTTTTTTGTGATTCTTATTAGTTAGTTTAGGTAAGTTGGGTTGTTTAGTAAGTTTGATGGGATCCAGCCGGCGTAGGTGATGTCGAATTCGTTGTCTTTGAATGGGATGGTTGTTTCGTTGTTTGGTTTGCTTATTGGTTTGATGGCTTTTAGTTTGGTTTGTAGGTTTTTGGATTTGGCTAGATTGTTAATGGGTTCGGTGTTGAAGGGGTCGATGCAGGTGATGTGTTTTGGTGGTTGATTTGAGTTGAGGAGTTTGATTGCTATTCTTGCGCTGGGTCCGGCTCCGATTTCTAGGCAGGTTTTGTTTTGGAATGATGTGGTTGATAGAAGTAGGGGGATTTCCTTAGTGTCTTGTTCGGTGCTTGCAGTTAGGCTGGCTTGGTAGGCTTCGGGGAATTGGAAGGGTTTCATAGTTTTTTTAAGAATTGTATATTATTAAATTTTTGTAATCCTATAAATTACCAAATATCAAAAATTTACCAAAAAGCTTATAAATTGGTAAACCGTGTTATTATCATGATAACACAAGTTGATAAATTAGGAAGAATTGTTTTGAAGAAAAAGTTGAGGGAGAAGTATGGGGATCGGTTTATTGTTATTCCTGGGGATGGGGAGATAGTATTGAGATCTATTAGAATAGACAGAGATAAATTAGCAGAAAAGCTTGATAGGTATTCGTTGTCTCGTTTAAAAGAAATGGCCTATGAACAGGCGATGGATGATGTGGAAGAGAGGTTGCTTAAGAAGAAATGATATATGGAGATACTGATTTTATTTTAGCTTTGATAAAGAAGAAAGATTGGCTTAAAAAAGATGCTGAGAAAATTCATTCTGAATTTGAGGATGAGATTCTTATTTCTACGACAACTTTAACTGAGTTGATGCTTCTTGCGGAAAAAATAGATTATGATCCTAGAGAGTTACTTGCTGCAGCTCTTGAGATAGCAAAGATTGTTGATGGAGATTCTGAGAGTTATTTTATGGCTTGCGAGTATATGAAACGATATGGATTGAATGTATTTGATGCTTTGCATCTTGCTAAATGTAATGGGAGAATAATTAGTTCTGATAAGAAGTTTATAGGTATTCCAGGTTTAGAGGTTATTAAGTTAGGATGATTTTTTTACATAAATTCCAGGTTTTTTTATAGATGTTTGTTGGTGTTTAATGGGTTTCGAGGAATTGGAATGTCATTTTAATGGTAAGAGTCTGCAACAGAAATTAAAGGTTTCGGTCGCTTTCCTAGATTCTGGAAGATCTCTTACTCTTATTTGCAACATTTGATATTCTTCCATAGCTGATGGTTGATCAGTTTTTGGTACATATTTCTTGATGATTCTATTTATTGCTAAATATGTTCCTTTAGGATCACTATTTTGTACACTATCTCCTTCATGTTCTACGTAAGATTTTATACGCTTGCGTAAAACTCCTTCCTTTAGGTAGGGGTAGTAACTTCAACTAAC
>CAZOQD010000143.1:0-2258 GCA_964581925.1 Candidatus Woesearchaeota archaeon | reverse complement strand
ATTGATGGGGAGTTGGTTGGAAGCGGAGCAAGTATGGGAAGGATTGCAGATAATAGTGATCCGTTTGAGATTGGGTATAGGGGTCTTAGGGGTACTCAGCCTTTTGAGGGGAAGATTGATGAGGTTAAGATTTGGGATAGGGTTTTGAGTGCGAGTGAGGTTAGAGAAGAGTATGAGGATGAGGGTAGTGGAGGAGGTGGAAGTACTTGTGTAGATAGTGATGGGGATGATGAATATGTTAAAGGGAATGTTAATATAACTAATTCTTCTGGGGAGTATATTTATGAGGATTATTGTTCTGGAGATGATGTAATGGAGCGGATTTGTTTAGGGGATGGGCATTCTAATTTGAGGATTGCGTGTTCGGATGGGTGTGAGGATGGAGCATGTATTGAGGAAAATATATGCACCACCGATTCAGAATGTCCTAATGCAATGAGGTATCAGTTTCAATGTTCAGAGGATGGAGAGTTGTGTTCTAGTACGAGTCATTATGAATGTGTTCAGGGGAGTTGTGTTGAGCTGACTGAAGGAATTGGATGTGAACCTTGTAAGTTTGGTTGTGAAGATAATATGTGTGTGGAGGATAGTATAAGTTGTGAAGATAAGGAAATTAGTTGGGTTTATGCGAATGAATATGATGGTAAACTTAGTGTTAATTATAACTCTAGATATGTTGATGAAGATATACAAGTTACTTCGGCTGAAGAGAATGTTTTGACTGGAGAGAGTGTGGTTTCTCAATGTAATATTGTAAAGAGTAATTGTAATATTAATTATTATAATGAAAATGGTATTCCTAATTTTTATTGTGATGTGAGGACTGATTGTAATTATCCGAATTTGAGGAAGGAAAATGCGAGGTATTATGTGGAAGTTAATGATTTGACGTGTGAAGATGTTAGAAAAACTAATGAGATTACAATTAGTATTAATATTTGTGATGATCTTGATAGAGAGATTCAGAATGAAATAGCTGATTTGAGAAATAGGTATTATTTTAGTTCAAATGAAGGAAATTCTATATCTGAGAATGGGTATTTTGTGACGAGTGTTGATGGAGGGCAGATTTGGAGAATAGATAATATAGCTTTTAATAAAGTTGAGCTAGTTGAAGTTTCGGGTGATGAGCAAACTGTTGTGGAGGTAGAATTAGTTGAAGGTAGAGGAGAATTAGTTTTGAAAGATTCTAGTGTTGCTGTTATTGAGTATGTTTCTAATAATTATTATTCTGAGCACATAACTGTAAATGAACAACCATATAGTATTAAAAATAGTTATTATTGTAGAAGGGTGCTTGATTTGGATTTAGATAAGGGATGGAATTTAGTTAATGTTTTCTCTGTTCATGAATTATTGTTTGAGGGACATGAGGATTTGGATAGAAAGGGAATTAAGGCTGCTTATTTCTATGATAAGGAAAATAATGAGTATATAAGACTTTATCCGGATATTGAGAAAGATAAATTGTATGAGATATATGAGAGTTTTGAGCCTAATACTGACTTTGAGAATCCATTAGTTGCTGCGTTTTATCATTCAAGTGTTTGGGTATATTCTGATGATGAACAAATATTAGAATTAGAATTAAGGAATAATATTGAACGACTTAATCTTAATTCTGTTTTGCTTCGATCTGGATGGAATTTCTTTAGTATTACTCCTCAGATGATTGGTAAGACTTTTAATGAGTTTAAGGGAGAATGTGTTATTGAGAACTCTGCTTTTTGGAATCCTATAACTCAGAATTGGGATGTTGGAACTGAGGAAGATTATGAGAATAGTCCGTTTGGAGAGGATTTATTATGGGGTGGAATGGTTGTTAAGGTTAGTGATGATTGTAAATTGAGTGACTTGCCAAAGTTACCTCCTCTTCCTGAAGGTGTTGATAATTCTGTTGCTCCAAGCATACCTGTTTAAAATGAAAAAGAAAAAAAATAAGAAGGATAATAAGTGGATTTGGGTGTTGATTGCAATATTAGTTGTTGTAGTTTTGGGGGTTTACCTTTGGAGTGGTAGATTGCCTGTTCCGCCTGCTTTGCCTAGTTAGGTTAGTTGAATTTTTCTTTAGATTGTTTAATTCTCTTCTAATAATTCCTCGGCTCTCTTAATCATTTCCTTTTTCAATCCTATGAATACTCCTCCAGGTTTTCCTTGGACATAGGTTGGTTCTTTTGGTTTTATTATTTTGTTTAGTTCGGGGAGTTCTATGTCTATATGAGTGATGCGTGCGTTGCTTTTGCCTTTTTCGTGGATAT
>CAZOQD010000142.1:0-2273 GCA_964581925.1 Candidatus Woesearchaeota archaeon | reverse complement strand
AAAACTATTAACACCAAAAACCAATTTATCAACTAACTCAGAATCCCTAGTTTTAATCTTACAAAAATCCACCTTAGGCTTCTCCTCTTTCTTAGTCGAAGGCTTAGCAGACTTTGGAGCCTTAGCCCTAATCTTCAACACACTATCATCAACTTCAAACGACAACCCAAAAAAAGCATTAGGCAATTTATTACACAATTCAATAATCTTCCTACCACTCATCTCCCCATTCAAAATATATTGCTTAACCCCCATAAATTGTTTCTTATCCTTAAAATCCAACTCCCCCGTCAAATCCCTAGTCGAAACCACAACCCCACTAACCACAGCTTCCCTTTCTCCAAGTTTCTCCGCAAAATATCTAACCAACTCATTCGCATACTCTGGACCCGTACTAATATTAAACCCCTTCCCCGTTTTCTTAGCAACAACCATCGCCTTACACAAAAACTCTCCTCGACTATATTTCTTAAACTGATTATGAACCAACTCATCCACATTATCCTCAAATATTTTCTTAATAAAAAATTCCATACTAATTAATCTGAATTTTAATTTATAAATCTATCCCTAACTTACATTTAAATATCTCTCTCAATTAAAACTATCATGATAAACATATTCCAATCCTTGGGAATTACTGGCCTAATTTTAATTATCTTAGGAGTTCTAATAAAAAGAAAAAATAGAAAAGCAAGAGACATTATCTATGTTATCGGAGGAGTTCTTCTAGCATATTACAGCTTCTACATCGGAGATAATATATTTTTAACTTTACAAATAGTTTTCGTATCAGTCTCAATCTATGATCTGTTTAAACTAACTTTCAAAAAATAAACCTTCTTATTTTCTTCAGAAAAAACTTATAAACGCTCTATCATTATCTATGTTAGGTAATAACATGGGAGAGAAAGAGGGATTCAAACAGTTAGTAAACTACGCCTTAATAATTGGTTTATTTATTATAGCCTTCCTAGTAATAAGACCCATAGCCTTCGCAATAATCTACGGAATCCTTTTAGCATTCATCTTCCATCCCGTTTACAGACTCGCATTAAAAGTCCTAAGATACAAAACCCTCTCAGCAGTTGTCGTCTGCTTCGGAGTCGTAGCAATCCTGCTAACCACAATATATCTAATCTTAGGTTCACTTCTAACTCAAGTCGTAAACTTCTACCTCATCTTACAAACCATCGACATAAGAAGCATTTTAGAACAAGTTTTCCCAGCAATAATCTCAAATTCAGACATATCCTCAGTACTCGCCAACTCAATAAATATCTCTATCTCAAAAATTCTCGCCAATTCAGCAACGGGCCTCGGAAACTTCGTACTCAACTTACCCTCCTACATCCTTCAACTATTAGTAATCTTCCTAGTATTTTTCTTCGGACTCAGAGACGGAGAATCTGCCTTCGAATATTTCCAATCTCTCTCACATCTAAAAAAAGAAACACAAAATAAATTCTTCACACACTTCAAAAGTATAACTCATTCAGTAATAATCGGAGAGATAATCGTAGGTCTTGTCCAAGGACTAGTCGCAGGAGTAGGATACTTCATATTCGGCGTCCCAAACGCACTCCTCCTAACGGTACTAACTATGGTAGTCTCTATAATCCCTATCGTAGGCCCTTGGCTAATCTGGATCCCCGTAGATGTCTATCTATTCGTAAACGGAGATCCAAACGCAGGACTAGGTCTATTAGTCTATGGATTATTATTAGTCAACTGGATCGACGCCGTCCTAAGACCAATGATAGTCTCAAGAAACACCGAACTAAACACAGTCATCGTCCTCGTAGGTATGATCGGCGGATTACAAATCTTCGGAATCCTAGGACTTATCATCGGCCCGCTCACATTAGCCTACGTTCTTCTTGTTGCAGAACTCTACAGAAAAAACCTCAACGAACCAGTCATCTTCAAAAAAGAAGAAGACGAAGAACCAATCCTAATAAAAAAAGATAAATCTAAGAAAAAGAGTAAATAAATTTCTAGAATAACATGCGCCTAAAAATAAAAAAACTAACATTCAAAACCGGCCGTCCAGTATCGATGATCCACGAGGACACTGCAAAATTCCTAAGCCTCCATGTCGGAAACAGAGTAAAAATAACCAACAAAAACAACAAATCCTTAGCTTCAATAATCGACACAATTGACGGAATCGTAACAAAAAACGAAATAGCAGTCTCAGAGTCAATAATCAAAAAACTAAATCTAAAAAACAATCAACACGTCGAAGTATCCATACTAAAAAAACCAAGATC
>CAZOQD010000141.1:0-2274 GCA_964581925.1 Candidatus Woesearchaeota archaeon | reverse complement strand
ATGTAATCTTTTTGAGAACTCTTCGTTTCTGTTTGTTTTTTCTAGATAATTGGTTAGGAATAGGTTTCTTAGATTTTGAGGGATTGCTTTATGTCTGTCGTGGTGTAGGAAATCTAGGATTTGTTTGACTGGATCGTCTCTTCCGAAATATTCGAAATCTAGGAAAGAGTAGGTTTTTTGTTGATTTGTTTCGTCGATTAAAATGTTGTGGAATCCGTAATCGCCGGGGGTTAACACTTGTTCGTTTATGGGTAGTTCGTTGTTTATTTCTGTTGTTAATTCTTTTTCTAATTCTTGCATTAGGTTTTCCTTTAATGGGATGACTTTGTTTTCTAGGAAATTTTGGAGTTCGTTTGCTAATGGAGATGAATCTTTGTAAATTGATAGGTTTTTTATACGGTCTTCTATGAGTTTGAAATAATCTTGTATTGAGAAACAGGCGGTACGTTCTTTTGGGATTGAAGCTTTTGATTCTGGATGGATATTGTGTAATTTTGCTAGAAAACTAGAGGCTACTAGTATGTCTTGTTCGTTGACTTGTTCAGGTTTTCTTAGGATTCCGGGTAAGAAAGAATAGATTCCTATATTATCTTCCTTGATGAATTTGATTGGGATTGGTAAACCTTCTATTCCTATGTTTTTTAGGTATGTTAAGGTTTCAAATTCTCTTAGACCCCGATTCCAGTTATCTTTTTGGAAAGTTGTGTATTTTTTTATTATATAAAATCCTTTTGTTGTTTGTAGTTTGTAGTTTCTGTTGTTTCCTGGATGGGTTAGTAATTCTATTTCTAATATTGGTTCTTCGAAATACTTTTGGAATTGATTTAATGAATCCTCGTTTTTCATTTTTCCAGGAATGGAGAAATGTTTATAAAGATAGTTATTTCAAGCTATACAATGCTAGAGTCTATGGATAAAGTTGCTCAAAAATTGGATGATGATCTTTCTATGATTGTAGGAGATATTGCTAAAGATAAAAATATTGAGGATTTTATTGAGGATGTTGATTTGTTGGAAGAGAGGTTGAAGAAGTGGCATCAGTTCGGGCTTGTGACGCATATGCGGAAGGTTCGGGAGGCTTTTAATGATGAGATTTGGGGGTTTTTGGATAAATGGGGAGTTCGTGATCGGGTTGAGAGAGAGTTGTCTGAGAGTATTGATGGGGTTAGTAAGAAGATTCTTTTGGAGATAAGTATTATGTTGCATGATTTGGGTAAAATAGTTTGTCATGGGGATGAATCTGTTAATAGAGGGCATGAGATGGCTTCTAGGGAATTACTTCAGGAGGGTTATTTGGGGGGTAAACTGGAGGGTTATGGGTTGACGGTTAAGCAGATAGAATATATTTCTAGGTGTGTTGAGACTCATTTTTCTCTTGGACAGGAAATGAGAGATGCTTTGAAACATAAGGGGTTGTTGAATATGGAGTATTTGGGTAGTGTAGATAATAAGAGGGAGATTGATAGGTTGTGTTTACGGATTTCTGAAAAGTATGAAGATGTTAAGATTGAGATTGGGGTGTTTTTTTTGGCTGATTGTTTGGGTAAGACGGATGTTCGGGGTGGTTTGGAGGTTTTTGATAGAGGGGTTGCTGAGGGTAGGGCTAGAGAGGAGATTGAAAGGAAGGGGTTGCCTTCGGAGTTGATTAATGCGGTGATGCAATTGCCTTTGAGTGTTAAGTTGGCGGAGAAGTATTTGAAAGGGGTTTGTGAGGGTGATTGAGGTATGAATTTATTAGTGTCCTAGTTCTTTCATCTTTGCAACATTCCTATAAGTAGGACTTTCTGGATTTGGAATCTTCCCAGTTTCAAAGGCTTGTTTTAAATCTAATACTGCGTCTTGGATTGTTTTTTTAGGGTAATAGCCGAGGAGGTATCTGATTTTTTCTGAAGAGATTGAATATGATCTTGAGTCTTTGGTTGAGGGTTTATTGATGATGTTGATTTCGGGATTTCCTAATGAGGATTTTACTATGCTTGCTAGTTCGTTGACGGTGTGGTTTTTACCGCCATAGTTGAAAACTTCTCCAGAGATTAGTTCTTTTGGAGTTGTTAGTAGGTTGAGGTATAGGTCGGTTATGTCCTCGATGTGGATATTGGGACGTTTCTGGCTTCCCCCAAAAACCGTGATCGCGCCTTTGTTGACGGCATGATTAGTGAGGATGTTCACCGTAAGGTCGAGACGCATTTTAGGAGAATAGCCGCACACTGTAGCTGGCCTGATTATCACCGTGGTGAATCCCGATGACTGGTATTTGAGCAAAATAGGCTCGCA
>CAZOQD010000140.1:0-2317 GCA_964581925.1 Candidatus Woesearchaeota archaeon | reverse complement strand
AATCATTGGTAAAGAAAAAAAGAAAAACCAACTAGGATTCATCGTACAAAAATCCCCCTTCGCCCCAGGCCTATTACATGGAGTATACAAAAACCACCCGAAATACCTCAAAACCTACTGGCAATATCTAACTAAATACAAAAAGAAATATTATGACAGTAGCGATGGCGCCTATCTCACTAAAGACAACTTAATAAGAATAACCGGCAGAACCGACGACGTAATGAAAGTAGCAGGCCACAGATTATCAACAGCCGAACTAGAAGATGCAATCAGTCAACACAAATTAGTAAACGAATGTGCCGTAGTCCCAATCCCAAACAAACTAAAAGGACAAGTCCCAGTAGCATTCCTAATCCTCAAACACAACAAACACCCATCAAACTTAGAAAAACAAATCAAATCCCACGTAGACAAAAAAATAGGCCCCACCGCCCGCCCATCCTTCATCTATGTAGTAAACCAACTACCCAAAACAAGATCCGGAAAAATCATGAGAAGAATTCTCAAAAGCCTTTTAGTTAATGAAGAACCCAAAGGGCTCTCTACATTACTCAATCCAAAAAGTGTTGATGAGATAAAGAAGATAATTTCTGAAAAAAATAAAGGTAAAATCAAAAAGAAATCTAAGAAAAATAAAAAGTAAAATCAAACATGAGACTAAATATTCTAATCGGAGGAAAAGCAGGACAAGGCATTAACAAAGTCTCAGCAATAATAGCTCAAACATTATTAAGCCAAGGCTATTTCATCTTCAACTACCGAGACTACCCCTCAATAATTCGAGGAGGCCACAATTTCAACGTCCTTTCAATATCAGACAAACCGATAGCAAGCCACGAATCCAAAATTGACATAATAATCGCATTAGACGAAAACACAAAACAAGTCCACAAAAACGAACTAACTAAAAAAGGAATCATCATCGATTACAAACCATTTCTAAACCTTGGACTAAATGCCAACATAGCTCTAGCCGGAGCCTTAGCAAAAGTTCTAGGAATAGAAAAACAAATCCTACTAAACCAAATAAACTCAAATTTAAAGGGCAAGCCTTATCTAAAATCTTCATTAGAAGCTGCAACAGTAGGATATGACTCACAAAAACAAACCAACGTTCTAGAAAAACTAAACAACAAGCCAACCCTATTAAGCGGAAGTAAAGCAATAGCCTTAGGGGCAATCAACTCAAACATAGACTTATACATCGCATACCCAATGACCCCAGCAACAAATGCATTACACGAACTAGCAAAAAATCAACTAGAACATAATTTCATGGCCTTCCAAGCAGAAAGCGAAATCTCTGTAGTAAACATGGCCCTAGGATCCAGTTTCACAGGAGCAAAAACAATGATAGGAACTTCGGGCGGAGGCTACGATCTAATGACCGAAGGTCTAAGCATGCAAGGCATCTCAGAAATACCTTTAGTAGTCTATCTAGCCAGCCGAGTAGGCCCAGGAACCGGAATCCCAACATACAACATGCAAGGAGATTTAGACATAGCCTTAAGAGCAGGCCACGGAGAATTCCCACGAATAGTAATAGCACCAGGAGACCCAATTGAAACCATAGAAATAACAAACCAAGCATTCTACCTATCCGAAAAACACAAAGCCCTAACCATAATACTATCCGACAAACACATCGCAGAATCCGAATTCTCATCAACAATCAAACCCCAAAAACCCCTCAAAATAAAAGTAAACAGAGAAGTCCCTGGAGAGAGAAACATAATCATCAAAGCCACGAGCTACGAACACAACCAATACGGAATAACAACCGAAAACGCACAAATAGCAATAAAAAACGCAAACAAACGCCTAGAAAAATACAAAAAAATCCAACAAGCCTGCACCCAATTCCCCATGATAAAAACCCATGGAAAAAAGAACAGCAAAAACCTCATAATTGCATGGGGCTCCCCCAAAGGAGCCATCGTCGACGCCATAAAAGACTTAGACTACAAATTCCTCCAAGTAATCTACATGAAACCTTTATCAAATCAAATAAAAAAAGAAATGCAAAAAGCAAATAAAATCATCCTAATCGAAAGCAACCTAACCGGCCAACTCGGACGTATTATCCGAGAAAAAACAGGAATCTCAATCAAAAACCGAATATTAAAATATGACGGAAGGCCATTCAGATCAGATGAATTAAAAAAACAATTGGAAGAGGAGCTGAGAAAATGAAACTAATATTTATTTACGGACTGCCTGCAGTAGGTAAATTAACTGTAGCAAATGAATTATCAAAAATAACAAACTTCAGCATAATTCATAATCATTTAACAGTAGATTTATTAAGTCCCGT
>CAZOQD010000139.1:0-2330 GCA_964581925.1 Candidatus Woesearchaeota archaeon | reverse complement strand
TTAACTTATCCAATTTATGATAATCATTTTGTAACCACCTGGGTAATTCATCAAATCTTTCTTCTGGAAATATAGACAATAAATTTTGCATTTTATCTAATTGTGATTTTCCTTTTTGACTATGTATCTTATCCATTAAAAAAATGTTCTATTATTAATTGGATTATTATTAATTGCAATACACTTAACTCTAAGATGCCATCTGCAAGGAACAGGTTGTCCTTGTTGAAAAGATACAGCGTTTTTTAGTGTCCATTCATACTTATCTTTTGCATCTTGTGGTAATGATTTATAATAAGAAAGAGTTCGTGGATCTCTATTACCAGTCTCGTGCATCTTTACTACCTTATCAATAAGTTGAAACTTATAAGTATATTGTCGTTTACTTCTTGATTTCACTTTACCATCTTCAAATACTCTTGTTGGTTTTACTTTAAAAGTATCTCCAGGGACGAGATAATTTACCTCGTCCCCCTTTCCCCAAAAGATATGAGTGTGTGATTCATCTAATGGAACTTGTGATTCTAAAATTAAATTAGTTTTCATTATATCTCCTTATTGGATTTACTTCTGTTTGATTTGGAATCCATTAATTGTAAGTTACCAATTTCAATACCACCTTGATTGTCTCTAGCTACTACATGGTCTACTTGAAATGCTTTACCATTCATAGATTCAGACCAAGACAAATCCTTTCCAGCGGATGATTTAAAATTACTCTCAACAATTACTCTTTCTCTAATAGACTCTGTAATCGCTGTGGTATCGTATTCTTTAACAACACCAATCGAATCAGAACTATTTAACCAATCACGAAAATTGGATAACATCCTATCTTGTCTGAAAGTCATAAAATCACCATGTCCCTCACGAGTGGTCGCGTAATTATAACCATCAATATTCTCTACTGGAGATTTAGTCGTTTTCATTACAACAACTCCATTCTCTTTGATTGGTTTTTCTATTGTTATATATAAGTCCTTACCATTTTCATCTTTCATAAACTTATCCGTCATTCGTTTAAGTTCTGATTTCAAAAACCATTCTCCAAATCCAATCGGATCTTCTATTTTGAATCGTGTGTTGTTTCCAAAATAATGTTCCATTAAGGAATGATTTCTTGTATCAGTAATTAATGAAATCAACATATACGCGTTAGTAAATTGACCAAGATTGAATTTCTTTTTTCCATCATTACCTATTTTTGTTGATAGAGAATCAAATAGAAGTGTAAAGTTTTTGTTCAATCTTTTAATATCAGCCTTTGTAGTAGGTTTATAACCATCCATATCAGTATGAAATAAATATTCAATTGATGCTGGTAACATATTTACAGATTCTCTATCGTGTTCAAAGTTTAGTAATTTTGCTACTAACTCACAATCTGTTTTAGTTACAGATTTTATACCTGATACCTTACATAAGAATTCCCTATAATGTTCAATTCCAACTAATTCAAGAATACCATCGACAGCGTTAGGTGCGTTACCAGCCATACCTTTCTCTATCTTCTTCAAAGGAATACCATCATTAGATGTAACAAATAATTGTTTCAAACTTGGTAATGTTGCTTTAGTTACCATTGAAACTATTACTGGTTGGTTAAGATAGAAATCCCTAATTTGATTTGGTAAGGACATAAACTCTATCTTCAAGTTTACTTTACTATCGTGTAACAATAATGTTTGATCAACTCCCTTATTGAACTTTGGAACTTTTCCATTTACATACTCGGTGCTAGATTCAATACGATGTTGACCATCAACTGCTAAAAAAGTATGTCCGTTATCCAAATAATCTTTAAGATGTTCTAAGAACTCTTGATTTGGTATATTACTGCTAATTTCATTATCATAACAAGCCTGAACATCAACAATAATATAACTATCTTTTGCTGAAAATCCTCTCCAGTTACCAATAATAAATGAGGAAAACTTATCAAGTTTCCAAGCCTGATATCTTCTTTGGTAAGCGTTAGGAATTGTTATTTGATTTGTTTGTTTTAATCTAACTAAATCTCCAATGGCGAGAACCATTGGTTGTAGAATTAGTTCTTGTGAGTTTGCAACTGGTGTTGCAATGTTTTTAGATGTCATTTGTCATCTCCTTTATTTGAACATATCTCATACGAACTGATTATAGGTCTTTGACCTTATCAAAACTCAAACATTAAGAGTGAGTGCCGTTAAATGAGTTATCTTCGGTTTAAGAAAAATAACTTCGTGTTATTTTAATTTCAATTATTAATTACCAATCATGTAATTGGGTATATATGTATATATATCATTCAACTTTCTCAAACGATATTATTTCTTTAGTATTTGTAAATT
>CAZOQD010000138.1:0-2364 GCA_964581925.1 Candidatus Woesearchaeota archaeon | reverse complement strand
TTTGGATAAGTGCTGAAAGCATCTAAGCACGAAGCCAACCGCAAAACGAAACAACAAAGGCCGTCGTAGAAGACGACGTTGATAGAGTTGGAATGTAATGTTTGAGGCAACGAGAACTTCAGTTCGCAACTACTAAAAGCCACATTTGAATTTTCTTGTATGCTTTTTTAGTAAGAAATTACTTTAGATTATGATTGTTTTTACGTTCAACTCGGAGAGTTGGATGGACAGAGGGAATCTTTGATTTACTCTGTCCCTGTGTTCTTGTTACATAAATTTTTAAATAAGTAATTCTAAACTTGATTATGGGACTGAAATTTATGATAAGGGATAAGAGAATTATAATTGCCTTAGTAATAATCTTTTTAGTTTATTATTTTCTTATTCGTTGATAAAATTATTTGTTGTATTGGACTAATCCGATGATGCTACCTATTAATATGAGAAGCCCTCCGAGTCCACTACCTGTGAATATTATAAGCGCTCCTAAAACTAAATGCATTATTAAATTTGATTTTGAAGGTCCTCTGGAAAACCTTGATAGGTATGTTGCTAGGAATAGACTTGCGAATAGAGTAAAAATTGCAAGAATCAGATTTAGGTTCATTATAAATTGAATATTGCCAAAAACTTGATTGAATAGTTCATTGTTTAGATTCTTAAAAAAGAAGTATTGCACAATTCTGAATCCAGAGTTTAATATAGCAATAATAATACCAACCAATACAAAGTAGTACGATGTTTTTGATTTCATGATTAATTATTGTAATGGTTTTATTTGGATGTATTTCTAAATTCCAAATACTCTCTTAATTGCAAGTTTGGTTTTACTCACTATTGTTGGACTTACAATTTCAACCGTTTTTGTAATTCTTGATTTGTCAATTGTTCTAAGTTGGTTTGCTAAAATCATGGAGTCTTTGCTTAATCCCGATTCTTTTTTAGATAAGTGTATGTTTGTAGTGTATTCAGAGATGATCTTTCCTGTAATTAAAGCAACGACCGTTGTATTAAAATAATTGTTATAAATATCTTCTTGGATAATTAATGCGGGTCTTGATTTTCCATATTCAGAACCTTTTTTATTTCCCAAATCAACTAATACTATTTCTCCTTGTTTTACCATTCTACGATTTCGCTGCCTATATCTTCTGTTTCTTGTAATTGGTTTGTTAGTTCTTTGTTCAGTTGATTTAGATGATTTGCCTCTTTTTTGATTAACTCCTTATTTTGTTCTTTTAATTTTTCTTTTTCATTGAGGAGTGAGATGATAACATCTTCAAATGTTTCACTTTCTTCCTTGAGGGATCTTAACTGATCTTTGACTCTGTCGCTTATTTGTAATGTGGTTATCATATCTCTATAGAATATCTATAGTTTATATATTTTTCTATTTTCAGTTTGTAGATTGATGTAAGTTATTGATTGTTTTTACGTGTGTTAATTGTATATGAATTTATCTCACTTCAATAACTTGTTCAATATAAATATCTTTTTCTAAGATTGTTATTGAGAGTTCGTAATCACCTATTTCTTCAAAAGTATATGGGACGGTTTCTTCTAGATTGATTGAGTAATATTTTGGATTGGTTGGTGATATTTTTGCGATGTTTTTTAGGGGATAGGTTTTGAAAAAGATTAATTCATCGTATTTTATTAGAGATATTAGTACTTTTGGATTTTTGTTAAAGTCTTTTTCTTTTAATTTTATTTGTAAGTTGCCCTCTAGTTTATCTCCGGTTTTTAGCTTTTCTTCATTGTTTGATATTATATTTCCTGTGAGTTCTACATCTTGCGGGGTGTTTATTATTCTGACTGTTATGATGGTTAATATTAATATTGCTAGAGTGATTGTTAGATATAGGAGAGTTTCTCTTTTTTCCATATTAGTAAATTATTTTAAGGTTTATATTATTATCTTTATTATGATTTTCTTGGAATTAGGTAAATTTGAAGTTTTTTCCGAGACGACTAATTACTCTATTAGGATTTACTTCTACACCTTTTTTATCTATGATTTTTAGTTCCACTATTTTCTTTTTGAAGCTGGTTCCCCTCATTTTTAAAATTTCTATTCCAGAGATTCTGTTGCCTGTGTCGTATATGATGTTGTAGATTATTATTATACCGTCGGAGAGAAATGAAACTGCTTCTCCTTGTTCCTTGAATGTGGTTCCGATATGGGAAGGTGATGAAACTTCTCGGATAAGGAAATTTGTTATGGCGTTTTTTTCTAGGTAACGGAATAGTTGCTCCATGTAAACTCTAAATCTGCTGTCTTCTCCAGAGAATGCTGAAGCTATACTGGTTAGTGAGTCTATTACTACAAAGTCTGCTTTGAAATCGTCGGGAAATAATACTGGA
>CAZOQD010000137.1:0-2391 GCA_964581925.1 Candidatus Woesearchaeota archaeon | reverse complement strand
ATATAAACTTATAAATTTACCCTAATAAATTAATTTATGGAATTAGTAGCATTACTAGGAAAAGGAGAAGGAACCTGGGGCCAAGTTGCAGGAGTAATAAACCATCATGATTGGGAAAACATAATCCTCATCGGAAACAACGAAGCAAAACAATTCACAGTAAAAAAAGACTTCGAATTCATAGAAATAAAAGACAACTCAATAACAGATCTAAAAGAAGATATCAAATCAAAATTAAAAGGCAAGATCAAAGGGACCGAAACAGCTCTAAGCATCGCAAGCGGAAATGGAAAAGAACACATGGCTCTAATCTCGGCTCTATTAAGCCTACCTGTCGGAATAAGATTAACAGCATTAACAAAAGACGGAATTGTTTTTATGTAGTTCTAAAGTCCCAACCAAGAAAACCACCCATAAGCCATCCCATAACCAAATATCAACGCTATTAAGGCCAACAAACTCAAGTACGAAGAAGCCTTAAATGCGAACCTAGCAAACTTCTCACTACCAGTCAATCCCCAAACAGTCAAATAGAAAAACCTCCCACCATCAAAAATAGCGGCTGGAACCATATTAAAAATAGCAACACTCAAATTAATCAAAGCCAACCACCATATCAGATTATAAATGAATATTATAAACTCTGCATTATACCTAGGTTCATAATTAGTTCCTTCAACCTTAAAGAAATTAAACATATCTGTAACTCCACTAATTAATCTCCTATCTGGATTATAACCTATTCCCATAACGGCCCGACCATTAGAATCCGAACCCAATTCAAGATAATATTCCAATATCTCTCCATTATAATCCGTCTTAACGACAATCTCATCACCAACATCAAACTCGTTCATAGTCAAAATAAGATCATTATGATCCCCAATTTCAACATCATTAATACCCACTATAACCCCTCTCATTCCAACATTAATCGCAGGTAAGTCTTCAAACAACAACAACACGTCCTCCTTATGAGTTTCCAGTTGTAATTGCAATTTATCTAAGGTAGTATAGTATGTCTTATCATTCGCAATAATTTTTGTATAGTTAATACTATGCCCATTACTTCCCAAAACAATATCATCCGTCAATTCATTATTATCTATTAATCTGATAATTCCCTCTCTTGAATTATCTTCAACCACCATACCTCCAATCATACTAACTCCTGCAATCTCAACAACTCCCGGAGAGTATGTGGTAAACAAAGCTCCTGCCGGACTATAAGATACAACAAAAAATACCGACAATAACAATAAGAAAATTATAGCCAAAATAAAATTAGTAAAAACCCCTGCTGACAATACTGCAAGCTGTTGATACTTCGGCTTCTCTTCCATCTGCTTCTCATCCGGTTCAACAAACGCAGCCAACAACGGACCCAAAAAACCAAACCCTGTCGTAAGTATCTTAATATTATACCTTCGAGCTACAATCCCATGCGCAAACTCATGAAACAAAGCAATCACCGCAATACTAACAATCCAATATGTAAAATAAAAAGGAGGCAAAAAATCTATATTAAACGCTTCAGGAATATAAGGTACAAGAGGTAAAAATGGAGGAACCTTAATAGCACGAACGAGTTCAGGAACAAACAAATACAAATAAATTATTTTATACAACATATAAACCATCACTCCCATTAACAAATACCCCACAACTATTCCCAAAAATCCAAAAAAACTAATCGTCTTCTTATACCTAGTCCCAACATACTCAATAAACCTAATCCCCACCTGCGTCCTATAAAGATACATAATCCCTTCCCTCTTCAAATTATGCTTCCGAGTATAAAGAAACCAAACAACCCCTAGAGTAAACAACACCAAAAATATTATATCGTAAATATAAAAGCTCATCTTATCTTATCAACTAATTCCTTTTTAATTATATCTCTTTTCTCTCCTGAAATCATAAACAAATTCTTTTCTATCATTTTATTTGAAACCGTAAAAATATAGTTTAATTTAATAATACTATCTTTTATCGCACCTTCTTTCTTACTTAAAGAGACTCCTTTCATTTTTAAATTTGACGTTATGCCTAAAACGACAACATTACCGTTTTCTTCAAATAAGATCACTGCAGGGCGCTTCTTCATTTCAAAGGTGTCTGCATATTGAACAGAAGTAAGAACAACTTCTCCAAAATTATGCATTTTCCCAAGCCTCGTCCTCCTCATTATCCCAAAGTTCTTTCATTTTTTCCCGCTGTATCTTATGTAAAAACTCATCGTACTGATTGCTTTCCTTAACTTTAGAAAAAATATTTATCATCTTACTCAATAACTCATCATATGTCTGTCTAGGATGTTCCCGAGATTCCCTTAGTTTCTCAATAATTCTTTTATCTAATAAAATTGTCGAATGATTCTCCATTATATAA
>CAZOQD010000136.1:0-2392 GCA_964581925.1 Candidatus Woesearchaeota archaeon | reverse complement strand
TTAGAGATGTTAACTCTCCACTAGTTTCCCTTAACACTTCTTTTGAGAAAATTCCTCAAGATAAGTTAGATAATTTAAGGAATCTATTAAACCAAAACACTCACCACATTTATTGCCCATCGAATTAACAAATGCTAGATATATGGTTTAAAACTCCCTTTCACACCCAAAATCCACTTCCACACATATAAACTACGCACAAGATACAATGTACGTAATGGAGTAGTTTAGTCTTTTTTCATTGAGATCTGAACCAAACCTAATACATCCAACCTCTCATTTGTTTGATTAGTAGTCATGGGTGTCCCTTCCAACGCAGCGCAAAGCTCAATCATTGATCCCACTCCAACAGGTTGACAGATATATTTTGCACTGGGATATAAGCAAGGTTGTCCAGGCCTAATACCTTCATGAAACTTTCCGTAATCGCAACCCTCAACTCTACCAAACATTCCATAATTAAAACAATCCTCATGACATGTTGGAATTTCTTGTTCATCATCCATAATTGGCTAAGACGAGGCGATTATATATAATTTTCTATAGTAAAAACCTTTCATCATATACAAAAACTTCCTGCATTAGTATTGTAATGCCTAAAATATCATGATTGTACAAGATGTAGTGTTAAATTACTCTATTTTACTTTTTTTAACTTTACTATTCCTTCCATTACTTCAACCCTTAATTCATCTCCAACCTTAAACTTAGCTTCTTTTAGTATTTCTTCAGGAATATTAATTTTATATTTGTAATAGGGTTTGCCATTATAGACCCTTGATTTCTCTCTTAGGATTTTCATAACATAATCAAGAGAGATTACTTTATAAACTTTTAGAGACCGAAACATTTGTATAGTTTAGAGACCTAAAATTATCACTAAAATGGAGGAAAATAAATTCAAAGGGTTACATGATTGTCCATATTGTAATAGAAAAACAGATAGATTGACCAAGGGAGCTTGCCATAAATGCTATCGCAGAGTAATCTGGAAGAGAAAGTTAGTAGAGTGTAAAAAATGTAAGAGAAAACTCCCTATGGAAGCAAAAGGGTTATGTGGTGGATGCTACCAATCAACATTCCAAATGGAGAAAATAAAGGCATATAATTACAAAAAATGGCACAACATATCAATAGAACTTTACAGAAAAATAACAAAACAATGTCTAATCTGCAGATTTGACAAAGTAGTTGACCTTCACCATCTTGATAAAAACAAAAAGAACAATTCTGAAAATAATCTCATAGGATTATGCCCCAACCACCATAAAATGATCCATCGAGCCAAATACAGAAAAGAAGTTGTAAAAGAATTAAACAAAATATTTAAAGAAAGAGGATTGCCAGAGTTTGAAGACAAAAATCCAGACATGTTCTATCAGAACAATCCAAGAAAATAATTTCATCAAAACACAACATTTATATGCTATTTATCCTTTTCTAATTTACAAAAGAGATGATGGCAAAGAAAAAACCACTTAAGAAAAACTCCAAAACAAAATCAACTAAAGTAACTCCAAGAGAATTTTCTCAAACCACTAAAAAAACTTGGAGATATATAATTTTCATGATATTAATTCTAGCCGCAGTAATTATCGGTTTTCAAACAAGCCTATATGCCATGGCCTTAGGAGTCTTAATAGGATTCATTACCACAAAATTAATGAATTAAAATTTAATCATTATAACTTTTCCCACTTACACCCCTTCTTACCCCCACGAGCCCTTTTCTCACTCTCCAAAATCTCATCCTTATACTTCCTATCCTCATAAAACCTCGCAATAGCCAACCCCTCTTCAACCATCACCAAATTAACATTCACCTCCCTATCATCTTCCATAACAAAAATATACCTCAAATATCTTTCATACTGATCCTTATCTCTCTTATCCTTCTCCATCCTAACATCTTTATTCAAAACCAACTTTTCCATTCTAACTTTAGCCTCATTAAAACAATCATATCCTTTCTCGTCAGTATCAATTCCAAGCAACCGAACACTCTCTCCATTAACAATAACCGTATCTCCATCAATCACCTTGCCCACAAATCCTTCAACAAACTTATCCGAGTCGGAACCAAAAACAACATTTCCACTTATCCCATCATTAAAATACCCAATCAAATAAAATAAACTACCCACAACAATCAAGATCATAGCAAGTAATAACAATCCCCTCATGCCTTCACCTCTCCCTTAACCTTCTCAATTATCTTCTGAAAACTAAAATGATAATCCCTAACTCTAACCGGAGCATTAGTCAACGGCCTATTATGCGCAATAGCATTTCTAATAGGTTCCATTTCCTGCAATTTACTACACCATTCCTTAGTATCAAAATAATCCGAAAAAATAGGCTTATTACTTTCAATTATAATCCTATAATCATA
>CAZOQD010000135.1:0-2394 GCA_964581925.1 Candidatus Woesearchaeota archaeon | reverse complement strand
CTCTCCACTCAATATCACTTATCCCTCCAAAATCATGCTTAACATCTCCCAACAAAACAACCTTCCTAACCTTAAACTTCTCACTCTCCAAATTCTCAAAAACCTTCTCAAGCTTCTCAATTATATTCTCAATCTGCACATTAGGAAACACAGCCATCCCATGAAATTGACTATCATACCCAATATGCACATCTCCAATTACTAAGGTATCTTCAATTAATAGACAGTCATCCAGGAATTTGATATTATTACTACCTTTCATTGTAAAATTCTACAAAAACAATGTTTATATACTTATTATTTCTCTAAAAGAGAGAGGATAATAAACATATTTTTACAAGCTGCTGGATTAAATGGGTTTAATAATACAGGGTCTTATGGATCTTTGGTACCAATAAACAGACTACAACCTGGAGGGACTGTTATACCCTCAGAAGGAATTATTGGTAACTTAATTGGCGCATCATTCACTTTTTTAGTATTGTCTATTATCGCATTTATTATATTATATATTTATGTTTCATTAGCATATTCGAAGATAGGCAAAAAAGGCAAGCTTTCAAGTCCAGGAATTGCATGGATGCCAAGTTTCGGCCCAATAGCAATAATTTTTGAGTCCTCAAAAATGCACTGGTGGCCATTTCCAATACTTACTATAGGAGTCCTGATCTCTTACATATTACTTTTTTCAGTATTAATAATTGGCCCAATAGCTCTCTTATTATCATTTATCCTATTATTTTTACTGTTAATCTTTTTTTCTATCATAGGTATAATTTGGCACTGGAAAACTTACAAAAATATTGGAAAGCCTGGATGGTGGATACTTGTCCCAATAATTATAAGCACTATTGGTTATGTGATTTTATTTATCTCAGGCACAAGTTCAATTTTGCAAATAATAGGAGTATCTTTTGAGATCCTTGGTGTAATCTCACACTTAATCTTTATCGGAATTGCGGCTTGGTCTAAATCTTCTCCTTCACAATTAACTACACCAAATTAAAAAAATCACTCCCCAATCTCCTTAACCTGAGAAATCTCTGATTTCTTAGGGACGGGAAATTCTTCACCAATTTCCCGTAATATCTCCCTATGCATCCTCTTCATAAACTCAATCTTATCTTCCATCTTCATAATATCTGTATACCCTTGCAACACAAGATTAAACGCAAACGGACTAGGAAGTTTAGTCTCAATCTTCTCAAATTTAACAAACCCCTTCTCCACAGCCTCCAAAACATTAGTAGCATTCCTAACATCCATCAAATCATCCAATACCTCCCTACGAGCTTCCTTCAAAATAGGAAAATCCTTACTAATCTTATTCAAAGCACTCAATAAAAAAAACGAACTCATCTGCTGTTTCCCAACACTCTTTGTCCTTCCTTTATAATTCCTAAGTATCATCAAACTCCTAGCAGCACAATGCCTAAACCTCCTCTTTAATATCTCTGTCTTAGATATAGCTTCCTCAATAGCCTCACGAAGATTCTTCGAATTCAACACCTTCAACGCCTCATCAACAGGAAGTTTCTCCCCAGCAAAATAAAATCCATTATCATTAATCCCCATCTCAATATCTCTCCCAACCTTCTGCCCCATCAAATACCCCAAAGCCCGCGACAACACATCATTAACTCTCCTCCCATACAAACTATGAAAAATCACATAATTCTTCTCCCCCTTATAAAACTCAATCAAAATCCTCTTCTCATGCGGAATCTTAGCATACTTATACTGCTCATTAAAATAACCATAAATACTCTGAGCAACACTCTTCCCAACATAACAATGACCCATTATAAATTCAATAATCCGAGCTTTCCCAACCTTCTTCTCAAACATCCCATTAACCAACCCTCGAAACTTACCCAACTCCAGAGCAGAATCAAAACTCAATGGCAACTGCTCCGAAAACCAACTAGGAATCGTAGGATTCCTCTTAATCCCTGCCTTAACATAAACCTTCATCCCTCTAGTATACATAAATTGATATTTCTTACCTCCTAAAACAAACACATCCCCTGGCTTCATCTTCTCCAAAAATCCCTCATCTACCTGCCCAACTCTATGATCCTTCATCTCCCCACTAGCAATAACAACCGTAGCAAAACTTTCATCTGGAATCGTCCCAATATTAGTCAAATAAATCACACGAGCCAACTTCCCCCTCTTCCCAATCTGCTTCGTCTCCTTATCATACCATATCTTCGCATACACATTCCTATGCTCCAACGCATACTCTCCACTCAAATAACTAATAACACTCATAAAATCATCCCGACTCAACTCCGAATAACAATAACTTCTCTTAATCAAACTAAACATCTCATCTATATCCCAAATCTTCTGAATCGCCATCCCATAAATCTGCTGACTCAAAACATCTAA
>CAZOQD010000134.1:0-2398 GCA_964581925.1 Candidatus Woesearchaeota archaeon | reverse complement strand
AAAACATTATTATTATGAATATTTTAAACATAACCCTCCTACTGAGAAATACCTAAAAGTAATAGTAAATTACTTAAATGGGGAGGGATTTATCATCACAGCACTATTTGATAGGAATATAAGATGATAGAAGAACAAGAAACATATGATATTTATTATGATGAATCGGGAGATTTCCTAGAAATTACATTCGGAGTTCCTCCCAAAACAGAATATTCCGACGAAATTGAACCTGGAGTTTTCATTACAAAAGATGAAGAAACCAATGAAGTCAAAGGAGTAGGAATATTGGACTTTAAAAAAAGAGTACAATTACTAAAAGAAATCTTAAAAAGAGTGAATAAGAGACTACCCATAGAGATTAGTATTTCAAAAGAATAATTCTTAATCAAAAAACACCACTATTAAAAAAAATAAAAAACTACTACTCAATTAAATTATACTCAACTCTTATTATCTGATGATATCCGCCACGTTCCCCAAGATCATCCAATCTTGCCACACGAGGTCCCTCAAATCTATAACTATGTTTTCCAGTATTAACAATCTCAACACCATTAACTCCAAGTTTAAATAAATCTATCACCTTTTTAGTAAAAAAACTATGATTTTCGGCATCATACTTATCCATCCTCTTCCCATCCGCAACTAAAGAAACTATACCTCGATCATACCCCCTACCATTCAACTCTTTAACATTAAACTCAAATACAATATTCTTCGGAATTACATCACTCATAAAAATTAAAAAAATAAATACTATAAAAACATACTTATACTAGATCATAGCACCCAAAACCGCACCCATAGCCACCAAATTAACCAGCTGATATCCAGCATTTATCAAATATAAATTAAACGGTTTCCCCTCCCAAAACACGCCTCCAAGAAGTGTAGTAGCAAAGAAACCAACCCATAACAAAAATCCTAAAACTACTCCTGAACTGACATCAGCGTACCCTATCATGCCCATAATATACAAGTAAACATAAGCCATAACTAAATTAGCCACAAACGCAGCAACCATTATTCCACCCATTTTCTTCTCCTTGCCCCTCTTCACACCAGCCAAACTCATCCACTTCTTACCGAACAAAGCAGGAGAATACCACAGCATACCAATTACAAAACTCACAACTGCCGCTATAAATATAGGTAAATAAGTCACCATATTAAACTATCAAGCCAATTACAATATTTAAACGTTTGTTGTCACTTTAAAATACTCAATCAGCGACGGCAATACTTATATACTAGTATGCCTTATATAAAACATGGAAATAAAAAGAAGTACGAGTAATCTGAATTCTAGATGGTCTGACGCCAGTTGTACAGCAACAAATTTCCTCTTTAAATTCATTGATATTAAATATCTGATTTAAACCTCCGATTAATTCCGGGTTTGAATCAACATTCTACTATGATAATACAAAACGATCAACACACCAACAACACAGAATATTTATGCGATACTTGCAACGAGGCAGTATCTAATCCAATATGTCCCTTCTGCTTAGCAGAAGAAATAGAAGCATGGCTAACTCTTTATCCCGATCTTAAAAGAGAACTGATTCCAAGAATTCACGACTTCCTAGACAACATATCAAACCATCTAGACAATTACGGCACAGTCTGCATAAAATGCAACGAAACCAGCGCCCACGTCTGCTCTTACTGCTTCGCAGAACTAATATCCGAAGAACTAAACGAAATAAACGCCTCACACATAGTCCAAAAAGAATTCGTAGAATTCTTCAACCTAGATCTCCCTTCTCCAAAAGAAAACAACAACGAAGGATGGGTGGTAAAATGATGGAACAGTATAGAGATGCAATAATAGGAGGGTTGCATCCGAACAATTTTGCGAGACATTTACTTATAATAACGAGCAGGATTGTGAGTAACGGGAACCTAGGTTCCCTGGATTAATGATGAAACTAAATAACTGGTTAGACGACGCGATAGGCACAGAAGAAGACTTGCAACGTCTAGAACTCGAAACAGCAGAAGAAATAGTGAGATTGTAATATCTTTCTTTATTCTTTATCCCGAACAGAGGTAATTATCCAAAATGAAAAACTACAATAATATACGACTGAAAGGAGAACAAGTTGCGAAGCAGCAATCTAAGGAAAGGTTGCATCTAGGAAAACGTAGTTGTCCTGGAATATGATAGGAAAATGTCCAAATTGCAGCATAAGTCTTTTACATCCTCCATTCGACAACAGAAACACAAACGAAGTTATGCTAACCCTAAAATATCGAGGATTTGTAGATAGTAATAAAACAATAGCTTCAATGGAAAAGAAAGGCTACTGCGAAATATGTGACGCCCAACTTGAACAACTAAAAAATCAAAAGAAATCAGTTAAAGCAAGTACTTCTTACAAACTAAAAC
>CAZOQD010000133.1:0-2417 GCA_964581925.1 Candidatus Woesearchaeota archaeon | reverse complement strand
TTAGTATGGCATGATATGAAATTGCTTCCATGCTTTTATCGGAGAATTCTATCGCTTCTTTTGATTCGAAGTTTATCCCTAGTTGAAATAATGCGTCCTGGAATCCCATTAAACCAAGCCCTACTGGCCTGTGTTTTAAGTTAGAGTTTTTTGCCTCTTTTGTTGGGTAGAAGTTTATGTCGATTACGTTATCGAGCATTCTCACGGCAAGTTTGATTGTTTTTTCGACTTCTATAGTATCTAAGGAACCGTTTGTTATATGTTTTCCGAGGTTTATTGATCCAAGATTGCAGACGGCTATTTCATCTTCGGATGTGTTTAAGGTTATTTCTGTACATAGGTTTGATGAGTGGATGACTCCGACGTGATCTTGAGGGGATCTTATGTTGCAAGGATCTTTGAATGTTATCCAAGGGTGGCCGGTTTCGAATAACATTGAGAGCATTTTTCTCCAGAGTTTTTTTGCGCTGACAATTTTGGATTTTTCTAATTCTCCTCTTTTTGCCATTTCTTCATATTCTAGATATTTTTTTTCGAACTTCTTTCCATAAAGGTCATGAAGTTCGGGAACTTCGTGTGGTGAAAATAATGTCCAATCTTCACTTTTTGCTAAGCGTTTCATAAATAAATCTGGGATCCAGTTTGCAGTATTCATGTCGTGGGTTCTTCTCCTTTCATCACCAGTGTTTTTTCTTAAATCTAGGAAATCTTCTATTTCTAAGTGCCAAGTTTCTAAATATGCTACGACTGCTCCGCGTTTTCTTCCGCTTCTGTTTATAGCTAAAGCTCCGTCGTTTGCGATTTTTAGAAATGGGATAACTCCTTGGCTTTCTATTTTGTTGCTTTTTATTTCTGAACCGACTCCTCGGATATTCGTCCAGTCGTTTGCAACACCTCCGGACCATTTTGAGAGTTGTGCATTGTCCCCATAACTTTTGAATATATGAGTTAGGTCGTCCATGACGGTTGTTAGATAACAAGAGCTTAATTGAGGATGGCTGGTCCCTGAGTTGAAAAGAGTTGGAGAAGAAGAGACGAATTTTAAAGAAGATAATAGGTTGTAGAATTCAATGGCTTTTTCGTTTTTGTCTTTTTCGTTTAAAGCTAAACCCATTGCGACTCTCATCCATAAGCTCTGGGGCATTTCTATTCTTCTTTTTCCGATTCTAGATAAATAACGATCATAGAGAATTTCTATTCCCATGTATTGCAATAAGTTGTCGCGTTCTATTTTTAGTTCTTTGCTTAATCTTTCTAGATCGAATTCTTGTAGTCTTTTATCTAATATGCCTTCTTCGATTCCTTTTTGGATACTGTATGTAAAGGAACTTCTGTATAGGTTTTCCATGTTGGGGTTTTGATAAGATTCACCGACGACCTCGCTGTAAAGTTTGAATAGGAATAATCTTGCGGATACGTAACTATATGCAGGGTCTTTTTCTATAAATGAGATTGAGGATAGGATAAGTGCTTTTTCAATTTCTCCTACGGTGACTCCATCGTATATATTTCTGACGACTTCGCTTGAGATCTCTTCTGGGGAAATTTCGTTTTCGAATCCCTTGGAGGCGTGTTTTATTATCTGGTTGACTTTACTTAAGTCAAATAATAATGTACGTCCATCGCGTTTTTTAACTCTTAAACGACCTAGTCTTGCTTTTTCAAAAGTTATCTCCTCTTGTTTTTTTCTTTCTTCACTTCTTTTCGCTCTGTAAAGTATGTATTCTTTGGCAAGTTCGTAAAGGTCGTTGTCGACGAGATGTTTTTCTACTATGTCTTGGATGTTTTCAACGTTTGGATAGAAATCTATAAATCTGGTTTGAACTTCGTTTACTATATTTGAAACTATTTCATCTAATATTTTTTCATCTATTTCAGATTTTGTTGATCTGACTGATTTCATTATGGCTTTTTTTATTTTTTCCGAATTGAATTCTACGACCTCGCCATTTCTTTTTGTTATGAACATTTGTGATTCTGCTAGTTGCATTTTATAACTCCTTTATTTCATCTTTGAAATCTTTTATATCCTGAAAGTCTCTGTAAACTGAAGCAAATCTTATATATGCTATTTTGTCAAGTTTTTTTAGTTTATTCATTATTAATCTTCCCAGGGTTTCGCTTTTTATTTCTTTTCCACTTGCCAAAAGCTTTTCTTCTATCTCGTTTACTGTATTGTCAATTTTTTCTATGGAGATGGGGCGCTTCTCGCAAGCTTTCATTAATCCGTTCTTAACTTTTTCTTGTGAAAATCTTTCCCTTCTTCCATCTTTTTTGACAATTATTATCTCCTTTTTTTCGGGTTTTTCGTATGTTGTAAAACGTCTTTTGCATTTCAAACATTCTCTTCTCCTTCTCGTACCATCTGGAGATTCACGTTTATCTGTTACTCGTGTGTCTGAATTACAAAATATGCA
>CAZOQD010000132.1:0-2447 GCA_964581925.1 Candidatus Woesearchaeota archaeon | reverse complement strand
TCATATGGTTAGAGGGAATTGGTGGAGGATTTTTGGGTATACTATATTGGTAGTTTTGTTGCTTGGAGTTATTGGGCTGATTTTGGATTTGTTTACTGTTCCGATGGCGTTGTATATTGAGAGTTTGGCTAGTCCTTCATTAGTGATAGTGTTTATTAATTTTTTAATTGAGGATATTGTGAACTTTTTTAATATATTGATATCGGCTCCTTTTGTGGTGTTGTTTTATAAGAATATTTATTTGAGGTTGAGGAAGGAGAAGAGGGGTGTTGGGCGTGGTGTGAGTGGAGGGGATAAAGTTGGAAAGGGGAAGAAGGGTGGGAAAGAGAAAAAGAGATAAATATAAAAATAATTATTTGTTAGTTGTTTCATGTTAGATGAGATGATAGAGAAGGCTAATTTAATATTGTTGTTTGTGATGTTTTTATTGATTGTTGCTCTTAGTGATTGTTGCTCTTAGTGATTGTTGCTCTTAGTGATTGTTGCTCTTAGTGTATGGTTGGTTGTGAGGATTTTTTAAAATGAAAAGAAGGGAGATATTGGACGTTTTTTATTTGGTGATTATTATTTTAGTAATTATTTTTGGGTTATTTCTTTTGTATCAAGTGATATTAAAGATTCTTGGGGGATCTTGGACTACTGAAGCGGTTGTTATTTCTTTGTTGGTGTTGTTGATAAGTATGGTTTTTGTTATAGCATCTAGTCAGATAAAGTTGAGTGTTGATTATGGGTATTTTAAAAGAGAGAATAATCGATTTAGAGAATATATTTACAAAGAGTTGAGAGAGATAAAGGATAAGATATAAAAACTTGTTTTGATTGTTTGATTGAAGAGAGTGTGATATGGCAGTACAATTGGATTATTTAGCGAAGAAAGGATGGAAAGCTAGTAGTGGGAATCATCTTGTTACTTTGATTAAGATGGAGTTGAGTGAGGTTGCTGTTAAGGAGGCTAAGAAGAGTGGGAAGAGTTTGAGGAAGGTTTTTGAGGAGGGGTGTGCTTCGGTGGCGGCTGAGAGTAGTACTGGTACGTGGACTAAGGTGTTTGATGGGAAGGGGAGTGGGATTAAAATGGCCAGGAAGAAAAAGGCTGTGGCGTTTGATTTGGATTACAATAAAAAGATGTTTAAGGTTGCTTATCCTATTGATTTGTTTGAGTTGGATAATATTAGTGGGTTGTTGGCTGGGATTGTTGGGAATATTGCGGGGATGAAGATGGTTAGTGGGATGAGAATTTTTGATGTTAGGTTTCCTAAGAAAATGGTTAAGGCGTTTCTTGGTCCGAGGTTTGGGGTTCGTGGGGTTCGTAGGTTTTTGGGGAAGAAGAAGGGATGTTTACTTGCTACGGTTCCTAAGCCTAAAATTGGGAGGACGGCTAAGGAGCAGGCTTTGCTTGCTCGTGATCTTTTTAGTGCTGGGGATGGGAGTTATGAGGGGATTAAGGATGATGAGAATCTTACAAATTTATATTTTAATAAGTTTGATAAAAGGTGTAGGTTGGTTCATAATGAAAGAAGGAGGGCGGAGAAAATTAGTTCTAGAAAGAAGTTTTATTTGTGTAATGTTACGCATTCGAATATGGATAAGATGGTTGAACGTGCTAGTTTGATTAAGAAAAATGGGGGGAGGTTTATGATGGTTGATGTGGTGACGACTGGGTTTAGTGCTGTTGATAGTTTGCGTCGGAAGAATTTGGGGTTGGCGATTCATGCGCATAGGGCTATGCATGGGTTTGTTACTCGTGATAATAGTCCTGGGGTGCATGGGTTTGGTTCGTTGGAAGGGTTTAGTATAAGTATGGTTGTTATGGCTAAGTTGTTTCGGTTGTTGGGGGTTGATTCGATTCATGGGGGTAGTCCGTTGGCTAAGATGGAGGATTATGGGGAGGCGGTTTATATTAGTAAGGTTTTGCAGGAGAAGCATTTAAAACCTGATAAGAAGATTCCTAGTTTGGGGCAGGAGTGGTTTCATATTAAGCCGGTTTGGATGACGGCTAGTGGAGGGTTGCATCCTGGGGATTTTGAAAAGATACTAGGGTTGTTGGGGGAGGATATTATAATTCAATGTGGGGGTGGAGTTTTGGGGCATCCTCAAGGGGTTAAGCCGGGAATTATTGCTGCACAGCAGGCACGTGAAATTTATGAGAAAGGGATTTCTTTGAGGAAGTTTGTTAAGGAAGAGGATTGTTCTGAGTTGGCTATGGCGGTTAGGGAGTGGGGGTATGGGCCTAGGATTGTTTATTGATTGTTTTGGCAAGGTTTAATAAGGTATATTCTTTTTGTTAATAATGAAAAAGATCTTTATTCTATTTATTATTATTTTAGTAATGCTGATTTTACTTTTAGGTGGTTTTTACCTAATAAATTCTCTAATAACTCCGAAAACAACTCAGTATGATTATTATAATTTTGACAAAAATAAAGATGCTGAGGTGAAATTGGGAAAAC
>CAZOQD010000131.1:0-2465 GCA_964581925.1 Candidatus Woesearchaeota archaeon | reverse complement strand
ACGCCCACGCCGAGACTCGAACTCGGGTCGCTACCGTGACAGGGTAGAATGCTAACCGCTACACCACGCGGGCCTAATGGACTATATAGTTTGCCATTTTTAAACCTTACTCTTCAAGAAGAATAACAGAACACATGACCCCTTCATCATATATCAAAACCTTTATTAACCCATCTAATTATTACACCTCATGCCAAGACTAGCCATAAACCTCAACAAATTAGCACTCACCACTAACATCCTAATCCCAATTCTAACAATCTTATTCTTAATCTTAGGAATAACTCTAAGCCCTTACTTCCACATCCTAACAATCCCTCTAGCTATCCTTCTAGTCTATAATATTTACCTATTAAACTTCCAAAAACAATACACAATCCTAAGCAACTTCGGACTCATCGGACAATTAAGATACATCCTAGAATCAATAGGACCTGAACTAAGACAATACTTCTTCCTAAACGACACCGAAGAAAAACCATTCAACAGAACAGAAAGAGAAGAAATCTACAACAAGTCGAAAAACGAAGACTCAACAGCAGCATTCGGCTCCCAAAGCAATTTCGATGAACATGAAATAAAAATAAAACATTCTATGTATCCCTCAGAAAACAAAACCAAAAAATATGAAGTAACTTTCGGAGAAGAACGAATCATAAAAAACAAATACACAATAACAAAACCAATAATGATAAGCGCCATGAGCTTCGGAGCACTAGGTGAGCATGCAGTTCGTTCATTAGCCCGAGGAGCAAAACTAGCAAACATTCCCATAAACACCGGAGAAGGTGGCTATCCCAAATACCATCTCATGGAAAATCCAGATATAATATTCCAAATGGGAACGGCAAAGTTCGGAATAAGAAATCCAGACAGCAGTTTAAACGATGAAAAATTAAAAGCCTTAGCAGAAAAACCAAACATAAAAATGATCGAGATAAAATTATCTCAGGGGGCAAAACCCGGCAAAGGAGGACTACTACCCAAAGAAAAAATAACAAAAGAAATCTCAGAACTTCGTAACGTCTCAATGAACAAAGATGTAATTTCTCCAGCCCATCACATAGAATGCACAAATCCTTCAACAACAATCCAGTTTATCAAACGAGTCCAAGAAATCAGCCAACTCCCAGTAGGAATAAAACTCTGCCTAGGAAGCGAAGAAGAATTCAAACAGTTAGTCAAAGAAATGAAACAACAAAATACCTATCCAGATTACATTGCCCTCGACGGATCCCAAGGTGGAACAGGAGCAGCCCCAAAAAGTTTTATGGATGATATTGGAATCCCTCTCTACCCTGCATTACAAACCATCCAAAGAATCTTAACAGAAGAAAAAGTTAGAGACAAACTAAAAATCATAGCATCTGGAAAATTAATCAACCCCGGAAAACAAATAACAGCCTTAGCTCTAGGAGCCGACGCAATTTATTCAGCACGTGGATTCATGCTAGCCCTAGGTTGCATTCAAGCACTAAGATGCAACAAAAACGATTGCCCCGTAGGAATAACCACCCAAGATAAACATTTACAAAAAGGCCTAGACATAAACGAAAAATCCCAACGAATATCAAACTACGCCAAAAACTTAGGAAAGGAATTCACTGAAATCTTAAAATCAACAGGCTCATCAAATTACAAGGAACTAAGAAACAACAAACTATACATTCCAAGAACAGACTCGTTAGCAGTTTGTGAATAAAATATTTATCATAAAAACCATCAACTAAGTTTTATCTCTTTCGCAATTGCAGAAGCACAATCAATCTTAGAAACTTTCGAAGGTATAGTGTTAGAAACAATTATCTTAGCTTTCCCCCTCAACTTAGACAAAGCCTTTTCAGAAAATAACCCGTGAGCCGCCATAAAATACAATTTCTTGGCCTTAATCAATTTACTAGCTTGAACCAAAGTATCCTCTGTAGAAATAATATCATCAATAATCACAACCTTATCCGCGCTCATCCGCTTACCTCTAGTTTTAACTTTTCTAGAACTTATCCTATGTTTATCCAAAATTTTATATTCCAATCCCAACTTATCTGCAACCGGCTTAACCCACTGCTCACTCTCATCGTCAGGACCAACCAACAAACACTCGCCTATATTAGACCTAATATATTCAGACATTTCCTTACTCAAAGAAATTTTCTTAGCATTTGGGAAAAACTCTGCAAAAGTCTTAAGCCGATGCAAATGCGGATCAACAACATAAACTTTTTTAAAAATTTTACACATTTTAGCCAAAATCTTAGCAGAAACTGCCTACCCTTTTCTAAACCTAAAATCCTCTCTTAAATATCCTAAATATGGCGCAATCAAATAAATATTTTTAGCCCCAAGTTCCCTAGCCGTTTCAGCAGAAAACAACGACTCAACTAATTTATCATTCACGTCTGTTTTATCCGGATAAAAACTTTGCACAAAATACACATTCCAATTTCTAACCTCCTTGAGAAGTCTAA
>CAZOQD010000130.1:0-2471 GCA_964581925.1 Candidatus Woesearchaeota archaeon | reverse complement strand
AAATTCATATTTACTAAATTCATCAGAAGGAACCCCATACTCACACTGACCACCACCCTGACCAACGATCATATTAACCAATAGAACAACAAAAGCCAAAGTCACAAACAATACAAATTTACACCTCATTTTCTATTTAACAAAGATAAAACACATTTATAAATATATCCTAAATCATTTACCCTGTAGAACAAGAGGACATATCGTAGACAACTATAAATTAGTTTTATTTTATTAAAAAATTAAGGAACACAAGTGTAACCTTAATTTTCCCTCAGTATCGGTAATTATACTATTACATAACGCTAAGATACTCTCCCCATATGAAGGATCATATATCAAAAAAACAATGGCCACCACACCTTAAAAGGTGTGGTTTGTAAAGGCCTTGTTTTTAGGAGTTAGAAAAAATGACTTTGCTGTTAGCAAAGTCCACTGCCTAAAAGCAGTGGTTTATATTTTTTCTAAATTAGATATCAAAATAATAATAATAAATTTTAGGTTAGCGTTAGCTTCCTAAAATTTATGTGTAACTAAGCCATTTTAGCAGGGGATATATGTCTCCCAGGAGCACACTTAAATCACTTCCCCCAAATCAAAAGTCTCATCTTCCGAGGCTCTTCATCAGGATACTTGTTAACAACAGCACTAATCACACTCTCGCTAACAAAAACCTCTTTATCATTCGGACTACCTTCATTACTAATCAAACCTATCTTACACAAATTAACAATAAAATCCCAACTATTCGGAACAGACTTATTAATCAAACTAATAAACTCATAATTTGCATATCTATCAATCTTAACACATCCTCCACTCAAATCAATCCCTATAATCTCTTCCCTATAAACATCATTACTCCCAACAACTTCAAAAATCTGTCGTTGTTTTTCATAAACTTCCTTAGAAATATCTCTATCACTAACTTGTTTCGAAGCAACAAACAAAACAGCTGAGCTTATTATCATTATCGCTATAAACATCTCAACGATTCTAATCCATCCTTTTTTATTCATCATTCCCAAACCCTAATATTTAATATAACTTCAAAAATATTAGCATCCTTATCCATCATCCTAGTACTAATATCTCTAGAAAAAACCGAGCTCTCTCCAGAATCTCTATCCACTCCCAATTTATCACTACTTCCTAAAAAATTCAACTGATTTCTATCCAAATCCATAAAGTTAAAAGAAAAATCTTTATCACCTATCTTATTCCTCAACTTAACATAATTCAGATTATATTCACCAACAATTCTCTCGGCTTCTTCATAAACAATTATCTTCTCCTTGTTATAAGGACCAAGACTAAAATTATAATTCTCCAATCCAGAACAAGATATCACATTAACCTTATTAGGATTAAAAAAACTCCCAAAGTACAACGTATACCTCCTCAAATTAACAACATCCTTAACCTCAACAAACGAAGAACCATACCCACCAAACCCCTCACTCTTATAACAATCACCAGTAGTATTAACAACAACACTCAACTTTCCAACTATATAACTAATCTCATCAATAATACTCTCTTGTATCTCATCAATACTCACCACTCTATCTGTCCTTGTAAATGGATTCAAAAAAACAAAAACAAAAAACAAAAAACCCACAAATAAAACAAGACTTATTATCATCTCTACATGCCCTTGCCCTCTTTTATTGAAAAAATTGAATACCATCCTACCCACCAAAACTAAAATAAACTTTAATTCCAGTATTAAATAACACGCTAATCGTCATCAATATAAACGAATGTTTCAATCCATTCTTAATACTTCCCTCAGATAATTTCCCAATGACAAGCCCGGCAAAAAATCCCTGTATTAACAATAACCACAAAAACGGCCTGGCCAATTCCTCAGCACTAGCTTTCTCACCACTTGCAATACCTCCAAGACCAACACCCGCCAAATCCTGAATATCCTCATCCGAACCCGTATCGGTAGTAAGCCCCGTCGCAATCGGCAATATCTTAAACTCCATCACAACCATAATAACAATAAAAATCAAAAATATAATATAACCTTGCACAACCAAACCATACATCGCATTTCTTCTTTCCTTTTTCAATTTATCAATCTGCGAAACAGAAGTAACAACACTTTCTAATATACTCTCAATCTCACCCCCCGCTTTCTCCGACTCACTAATAATATTAATAGCCTTACTAATAGTATCACTCCCAATATCTCTCGAGAAAGTTTGCAAAGAAGTCTTAACAGGAATTCCCAATGAAATCTGATTAGCCAATTTACGAACATGAGGATTCAAAACCCCATAATCCTTAACTCTAACATTAATAATACTCTTACTTATCGGCGTCCCTGCCTGCACACTCTCAACCAAATTCCTAGAAAACTCAATAAACATTCTATCCTTCTCCCTCATCCTATTTGTTTCTAAAACTAAATACAAAAAAAATGGAAAACCCGCAATAACAAAAGCTATCCCCAAAACAAA
>CAZOQD010000129.1:0-2483 GCA_964581925.1 Candidatus Woesearchaeota archaeon | reverse complement strand
TAATTCCTCATTTTTCTATTCTAAGTTATCAATTTTACTTTTTAAATTAAATTGTCCTCAGAAATATATTTTACCCCTTACAAACCCTTAACTCAGTCTCAATAGTCCCAAATCCAAAACTCCCTGCCGCAATAGAATGCCCCCCACCAACAACCGCCGTACAATTAAAAAAAACCCCATTCTCAACATACAAAATCTGCTCATTAGGATTAATCTCATCCCCATAAGAAAAATAAATATCCAATTTATATCCTCGATTAGGAGCACCCTCTCCAACCTGCAACCCACTATCTATAATCTTCTTTAAATCATCTCCCAAAATCTCACAAACTCCTCTGCTCTCCGAAGGCAAATTAGAATCCACATTCGACTCTCTAAAAAAATTAAGACTACAAACACCAGTATTATCATGATACCAATTCTTATATTCTTCTTGTTCCTTTGCATAAACATACATAACATCTGCTCCCGACGGAACATTAACCCCTTCCTCAAGATCCTTAGCCTCAAATTCTCTAACTAAATTCTTACCTTCATAAAAACCAACCATTGCCGGAAACCCATAATTATTCAAAGGCCCATCCCTACAATCTGATTTCGTGATAACATAATCAATTGTCCCACTAATTCCAGAAACTTTAATCTCCTCCCCAGAAACTAAATCATTATACACTAAAATTGGAGCTCTAGCAGAACCTCCCAAACCAGTATGCATAAACGGACCATGTCTAGGACTAAGAAATACTTCATCTCCTAAATATTCAACAGTCCTAGAATCAAGGCACTCCCTATAATTCCCCGACTGATCCTTATAACATTCCTTAATCAAATCCTGAATATCTCGATACTGCGGAACATAATTTATAGCACAACCCGTAGTAGCATACATACTCGACTCCAACAAATTCGAGACCTCAAAACTATTCTGCTCACTTGCCCCCTTAGCAAAAGCAATAGACAAAAACACAACCCCAATTATACTAACTATCAAAACAATCAACACAAATCCCGCAATTTCATGTTGCCCTTTTTTATTTAACTCATGTTGCCCCTTTTTACCTAACTTATCCAATTTATTAAACCTCCAATTCGTCCAACTATTCATTTCAATCATCATACTTCACCCCCAATCTTCAACTCCGTCCCCGCAATTATCTTAGCTATCTCACATCTATCATAAGTATAAGTATTCTCATATTCCTTCCTACAAAATGCAACAAAACTCGCAATAGCCCTCTCGTTACTCACATTCCTATCATAAACATTAAATATATCACAATCAGGATAATTCGCAAAATTACATTCAACCAAACTCTCCTCATTCACCCCAAACCCACTCGCCTTAATAACTCGAAGACTACTAAACGGCCAAAAATTCTCATACCGATTATTATCTATCAACGTAATCAGCTTATCCCCATCAATACAATTACTTTTAGCTGAAATACAAGCCAACTCCGGGGAATCCGCCAAACTCACCACCGCACTCAACGTCCTATCCTCCTTAATCCTATTCGCCTCCTCATAAATCCCCGAATAAACTATCGACAAAACAAAAACCCCCACCAAAATAAAAAACAAAAAAACAGCAAGAATCATGAATGCCATTTCCTGAATTTTCAACTGCGCTTTTGTTGAAAATGAAGGGACTAAAAATCCACAGATTTTTAGGACTTGGATTTTCAGCTCACCTCTTTTCTTATCAAGTTCCCTCTCACCTTCCTCACCTCTTCCAATTAACATTATAATAAACTCTACACCCATCTTTCGCTCTCGCATTTATTTGATCAATCTCTTCAATCTTATCATGAAACAACAACAAATCCTTAGAATTCTCAACCCTAAAAGCAAGAAGCTCCAAAAGCTTAGGCCCCAAAGTCGGCTCACAATTCTTCCTTTTTATAATCTCAATTTTATTCAAATAAATCCCAGCCAACTCATTAAACCGATTCTTTATCCTCTTAACATTGCACTCATAATTATCCGAGGAAGAAAATATAGCCGCAAACAACAAATCATCCACATAATAAAGTCTCTTATTATCTTTCAAAACATAACCTCCACTTTCTACAACCCTCACATCACATTTGTCGCCGATAGATTTAAAACAAACATTAATCCCCTCACATTCCAAACTAGCATTAGGAAAAATAATATTCTTCAGATTCAACCCTTCAACATCATCCACAAAATCATCGCCAGCCCCATGCACGCAATAAGTCTTTTGATCGCTATAAATCATCATCAAATCGGCAACCTTATAACCTGCAAAATAAGGTTTAGAAAAATAATACATCGTCTTGCCCTCAACAATATCCTCCGAAAAAACATACTTATCTTTAATACTAATTCTCTGTCCAGCCTCCGCAAACTCATCCCCAAACGTCTTCTCCGAAAACCGAATCGTCTGTTCTCCAAATGGCAAGTTTCTATTATCAAAACAATCAAAATACAATTTAGATTCTTTTTTAAAACTTATAGAA
>CAZOQD010000128.1:0-2484 GCA_964581925.1 Candidatus Woesearchaeota archaeon | reverse complement strand
AACCGTCACTACATCCCTACTCCCAGAAAAATCCCCACCACTCCCTATCTTACCATCACCAATCACAACACCACTATTCACTCCATCATTCCCCCCAACACTATCTCTAAAATCATCTTCAAACTTCCAATGAGAAATAGGCAAATTCTCATCTACTATTTCCCGAACACACTTACCATCTTCACAACCATTATAACAATTAGTTATCCCAATGTATGCAACTTTTCCATTTTCTGTGCAATAAGCTTCTGTAACTTGATTTGAAAATTCCCCTCCACCACAAGAATCATATAATTCACTTACGTTCTCATTGATCTGAGTCATTGTTCCATCTTTTCCAAAATAATTTCCTTGATCTTCATAAATGTAAGGTCCCTTAGCAACTCCTGACACAAACAGGTCTGGATTTTTATCTATTGATAAACCTTCATTATATTCATAGTTTAAATATAAAAGGCCCCCACTTTGGTTGATTTTAGAATAATCTGGGCTATTATCACTATCTACACAAACTTCTTCTTCAACAACCTCTTCATCAACACAATGACAAGCAACTATCACATCAGTCCAATCTCTATCTCTTGTCTGACCGTCCTTATAACAATATGCTCCCCAAACATAATTCTCACTTTCTTCACTGTTATACTGATCATCACTATCACACGCATAACCCCAACATCCTCTCTTAAAAATACTTGTTCCAAGTTGTTTGACAGCTTCAGACAAAGTTACTTCTCCAGACGTACAAACTTGACCCTTTTCATTAGGTCTACCAACATACCCATTTAAAGAACATACTTCATTACAATTATTAGCCCCATCTACCTTACCCCCCCAAGCCTCAACCCAAACACCCTCATTCCCTTCACCAGACTTAGTAGTTCTCAACTCTCCTCTCAATCCACCATCTTTTCCCCCTCCAAACCATCCAGCAAGATTATCTAACAACCCAGCACTAACAAAACTCACCGAGAACAAACCCAATAGAATCACCAAACCAATTATCCGAAAACCTCTTTTCATGAATCAAAATAATAATTAAACTATATAAATGTTCCTGAATCTCACGGAAGTGTCGGAGGAGCAGATGAACCACTCGAACTTCCTTCATCACCCCCTCTATTTCCCCAATCACTAACTATATTACCTTCATCATCATATTTTACATCCCCACTATTATCACCAACTCCTTCATCACTATTATCCTTATCATTCACATCACCATTTTCATCCCCTCCTCCATCATCCTCTGGAGAAATAGATTCAAAAAAATTCTTTCCAAAAACTTTAGCCTTGCCAGAAAGTATTTCCCCCTTCCCCGAAGAGAAAAATCCAAATACCAATAAAAAAATGGTTATTACTACCAAAATAATCAAAACAATTAATATCTTTACTAATAAACTCATTCCCTTTTTATCTTCCATTTTATAACAATCTCAATTAATCTATATAAATATATCTCAACTTATCTCCAAACAAATTCAATTCTCACTTCATCTCTTTCCGCCATTTCTTCAAAAAAATACTGAACCCCAAAACCCTATAAGTAAACCTACCACCCAAAAACCCAACAATCTCCTCGGCAAACTTCTTAACATCACCTTTACTCTCCCGAGCACTCTTCAAAACACTAACCTTAATATTCTTAACTTTATTATCCTCAAACCTTCTCTTAATATCTTCAAGAAACTCCTTAGTCAATCCTTTCTTCCCAATCTGCATTTCTAGCCTATTTACACTTGCCATATTAAATAAAATTAAAAGGAGTTTATATAATTAAGCTGCCCTATCATATCTGTATTCCATCCTTTCTCTTAGGCTCTCTCTCCCCCTAGTCATTAAAGACTTGACAGCTTTCTCAGATTTGCCAATTCTTTCTCCAACCTCGCTATAACTTAATCCTTCAAAATAATGCAACCTTATCGCCTGTGGTTGATTTCCAGATAAACCATCAATTAGTTTATCCGGGATATATACCTGATCTGATATTCTATCCATCTCTCCAGGTTCTTCTAATGTAGGATCAATAGAAACCGTCTTTATTCTCCTGCCTTTGGTCCTAAATAGGTTAAGCATTACACGCTTAAAAGAATGACTAAAAAAATGATCAAATTTACCCCTCTCTACGTAATTATCGCAACTAATTAATTTCATTAATGTATCTTGAAAAACATCCTCACAATCCGGTAACTTTAGTCCTTTAGCACGGGCTATTCCATAACATGATTCTCTATTCTCTTCAATCCAATCCATATAAGGTTCTAAATCCATCCTTTCCTCATTATCATCTCTTATTTAACCTTTTCTATTTGCAACTATTCATAGTTACCCAACACCCTCACTTAATCCCCAACCTATCACTAGGTATAGCACTCAATACTTCATCCTTCGAAACTTTAACTCTTCTCTTCATCAACTTCTCCACAATCACATCAACAGCCTCCTCTTTCCCCATCCTCCCAACCCCAATCCCCAAATAATAAT
>CAZOQD010000127.1:0-2508 GCA_964581925.1 Candidatus Woesearchaeota archaeon | reverse complement strand
TGAGTAGAGAGAATCTTTTTACTAAGAAGGCCGTTGTAAGTTATGTTCAGATATTTTTGATGATAACTGCGGTGTTTTCATTTTCTTGGATTTTTTATGAGTATGGAGATTATATTGAGGGGGTGATGGGTGGGGTGGATAGTTTGAGGTTGGAGAGTTTGGGTTATATTGAGAGCGAGGTTGATGAAGAAAAATGGTGGGATAATCTTGCGTTTGGAATTGGCTCGGTTAGTGCGGCTCCAGGAGATGTTTGTTGTGAGCAAACTATAAATGGAAATACATGTCAGAATGTGAATTCGGAGTTGTGTGATCAGAGTTATAGGGTTGCTCCTTCGAATTGTGAGGTGACTACTTTTTGTGAGGTGGGATGTTGCATAAGTGATAATACCGGATTGTGTAATCTTGCTACTTCGAGAATTGATTGTGAGAATATAAATGGGACGTTTAAGCAAGGGGCCGAGTGTAATGTTCAGGAGTGTAAGTTGGGCTGTTGTGTTTTAGGTAATCAGGCTAAGTGGACTACCGAGGCTAATTGCGAGTATGAAGGAAATACAGAGAATAATGATATTTTGACGGAGTGGAGATTTGATCAGGATTCAGATACCGAGGTTGAGTGTTTGTTTAATGTGGAGAGAGATAAAGAAGGGGCTTGTGTTTTTGATTCGGATAATGAGAAGAAATGTGTTTATACGACTTTGGAGGAATGTGTTTCTAGGACTGGAAGTGAGAGTAATTTTGATCATGAAGGGAGATTTTGTTCGGATCCCGAGTTAGAGACAAGTTGTGAGGCTAGGGATCATAAAGGGTGTGTGGATGGAGATGAGGAAGTTTATTGGTTTGATAGTTGCGATAATAAAGAAGATGTTGCGGAAGATTGTGATTTGTTTAGAGGGAGTTATTGTGGGGAGGATGATGGGGAGTTTAGTTGTAAGGATGTTGATTGTGAGGTTGATGGGGAGGTGAGGAAGAACGGGGAGAGCTGGTGTACTTATGATGGGAAGATTGGGGATGGGAAGGATCCAGCTGGGAGTAGGCATGTGAAACATATTTGTTATTTAGGAACTGAGAGATTGGCTCCTTGTGCTGATTTTAGGAATGAGATTTGTGTTCAAGAAGATGCTTTGACTGCGGAAGGGGATTCGTTTAGTCAAGCGGCTTGTAGAATGAATCAGTGGAGAAATTGTTTAGGTTATAATCAGGAAGAGGACGCGGAGGCTATTAGGGCGAAGTGCGATAAGAATGTTGATTGCCATATGATTGATATTGATATGGCCGGGAGTTTTAGTTTTAGTGTTTGTTTGCCACAGTATCCTCCAGGATTTGATCTTAATAGTGAGTTGGATGTTTTGAATGATGATGGAGAGATTACTCCGGAATATTATCAAGTTAGTTCGGCGGATGGAATTTGTAGTACGGCTACTCAGAGATGTACGGAGACTTGGCAGTGTGGGATTTTTGGTTGTATCTGTATTGATAATTGTTTATGCCATACATCTACTTTTACTAATGACATGAATGAGTTTTGTGTTAGTTTAGGAGATTGTGGAGCTTATATTAATTATATTGGTGAGTGGACTGATGATGGGTATGGCGTGAAGGGGGCTCCGAGACTTGGGCCTGGGGCGCTTGGAGGTTCTGCAAATGCTGGACCGCAGGCAGGTCAGAAGCCGGCAGAGCCAGGGAATGTTGAGTTTTTTGAAACTTTGAATCCGGGATTGTTGCCGGACATACAGAGAGATGAGTATGGTAATAATTTATCTGCGTTTGAACTTGAATTGATGGAGGCTTCTGGATCGTATGGATCTCCGTTGCTGTTGAAGATATTGACTAATAAAAACGACAGTAGTGTTTGGGGGGCTTTGGGAGATTTGGCGGCGGGACCTATTGGGTTGTCGAGGTTTACGGGGGCAATAAGTAGTGTTCAAGCGGCGATTGATGCTCAGACCGATCATCGAGATCCTGAGCAACCACCAGATCTTTCTATGTTAATTGCTATGATTGCTGCATTGATTGCTTATGTGATAACTCAGAGCATTATGGCGGCGATGATGGCGGCGATGTTAGGGTTTTTGCTTGGAATAAGTTGGATAATGTTTATTGATATTGATTTTAGTTGTGGTCCTTGGCAACCTCCGGCCGGAGGGGGAGATTGTAATGAATGTAATAGTTTAGAGATTCCTTGTACTGAATATAGATGTGAGAGTTTGGGGAGTTTGTGTTATCTTTCAAATAAAGGAACTGGGAATGAATTGTGTTTGAGTAAACCTCAGAATGAAACTCTGCCGGTGATAAGTCCTTTGATGAGTGCGATATCTGAGGGATATAGATATGAGGATGTTAATAGGAATGGGTTTAGAATTGTTAATGCTACCGACGAAGGGTGTTTGGAGCCGTATACTAGTGTTGATTTTGGTATAAAAGTTGATCCGTTTGCGAGATGTAGATGGAGTAATGATTCTAAAGATAGTTATGGAGATATGTATGAGTTGTTTGGGTTGAAAGGAAATT
>CAZOQD010000126.1:0-2548 GCA_964581925.1 Candidatus Woesearchaeota archaeon | reverse complement strand
AAAAATCTGCAAACAACAATAAATCCACTTCTTTCTCTTCATCTAAGCCCTCCTCCCGACGAGAAGCACACTTCGCCCTAACTTTCTGAGGAACTCCCTGCCTCCACCAAACTGAACCATAACTATCTTCAAGCAAATTCCTAATCGTCTCACGAACATTATTTTCAAACAAATACAATGAATCCCTTTTAGAAGCTTGATGAAACCCTCCTTCCGGACTCGAACCTTTAGCCAAGCACTTCGTCAAATATTCCTTAACCGTAGAATTATCTGGAATCTGCGTCTCCAAAGTTTCTTTAAAATAAGGCTCAGCTTCCTTAACTCTCCCCATCTTATACAACAACTCTCCCAACATAATCTTCGGCGCCCACAAATGAGGCCCAAGTTTAATCGACTGCTTAAGCAACTTCTCAATAATCTCAAGACTCTCAATATCTCTTAACCTTCTATTCATAATCTCCTTCCCAAGATAATAATAATTCATAGGATCCCTAGGATTCTTCCTTATATTCTCCTTCAAATATTCTTCCGCTTTCATCATCACCATCTTTCTTAAGAACCTACAACTAAAAACTCATCCTTCTTTTTAATCATTTCGCAACTCTAGTGAGTAGTGAACATCTATAACTATCCAAAAATTTTAACAAAACCGCAATCTTTCAAAAACTATTTAAACAAGTTCGCACAATTAACTAGAAAGAAGATGAACCCTCAAGAATTCCTCAAGAAGCTAGAAATAGAAATTAAAATTCTAAAACTTTCCCCCTACACTCTAAGAAATTATCTAGATTTCAACAAGCGTCTACTAAACCACTCAAAAAAACAACCCGAAGAGATTAATGAAGACGACATCAAAAACTTCATAGTAGATCAAATGTACAATAAATCCTCCTCATCGAACATACTATTCCTTTCAGCAATCAGATTCGCATATACCAACATCTTAGACCAAGATCCCACATCAAGGGTCAAACGCCCAAAAAACCAAAAAAAACTCCCCATAGTTTTATCAAAACAAGAAATCCAACAACTCTTCGAAGGAACCACTACAAAGAAAAGCAGACTTATTCTAGAATTTCTCTACTCTTCAGGATTAAGAGTTTCAGAAATAGTTAACCTAAAACCAAACGACTTAGATCTAATTGAAAACACGGGATGGGTTAGAGAAGGAAAAGGGGGTAAAGACCGAATGTTCATTCTCTCCCAGAAACTCTCAAAAAAACTAGAAAGATTCATAAATAAAAATAAAGACTGGCAATGCTTGTTTTCACAAAACAAACCCTTAACAACAAGAAACATCCAAAAAATAGTCCAAAAAGCAACTCAACGCGCCAATCTAAACAAAGACGTCCACCCTCACACCTTAAGACACTCGTTCGCAACCCACTTACTAGATTCAGGAGTCGACATAAGAAAAATACAATTTCTCCTCGGCCATTCATCCATAGCCACCACTCAAATCTACACCCACGTAAGCCAAGAACAAGTAAAATCAATCAAGAATCCTTTAGATAATTTATAACAAAACACTTACAAACCATAACTAATCTCAAACAAATTCTTTACTTAAAACTAAACTACTCCCAACAACTAAAAATATTATCCCAACGAAAATATAAAGCAAAAAACAAGGTTGCAAATTAACTATCCCACATGTATCACACAAAAGCCCACATAAACGCCTACTATAAAAAACCTCAAACAACCCAAACAAAACAAAAACCAAACCTATTTTTTTCGCAATCATTTTTCAATCAACTTTAAATTTCTCTTAATTTTTTTACCCAGTCTCTCTCTTTTATGGTCCTTCATAACCACAATAGCATAACCTACAACAATAAATATTATCCCTACAAAAAGTAAAATCAACGAACAAGAATTCCCAACAAGATAATTACATTGCCCCCCACATAAATACTGGCATATCAACTTATCCCCCAAAGCCCACACTATTCCGAAAGCCTTAAGACCAATTCCCAAAATATATCTAAGTACAATCAAGCTCACCATCTTTTAATTAATATATATCTTTTTATATTTAAATCTTTATAAACTCAGATTTTTTATTAGTATTAGAATGGGTAAAGGAAAACAAAAACATTTAGAGAAAAGACTTGACTTGCTGATTTTTGGAGACCAAAAATCAGATCATTTAATGATGTCAGTTTCAACAACTTACAACAGATCAAGAGATTACCACAACAGAGTAAAAATGAATCGTCCAAAAGAGAGATGTAATGGCTATCGTTCTTATAGATAACAGAAATCTATATAACCCTTTCAAATTAAATTCTATTACAAAAGATGGTAACTTACTCACATTCAAGATTATCTATGTTCGAACAATGTAGTTTAAAATACAAATTCAGATACATAGACAAAATCCCTCCTGATTATCAAAATTCAATAGAGGCATTTCTAGGAAAAAAAGTGCACGACACTCTTGAATGGGTTTATAATAATTCCAAAGTAAAAGATTTCGAACTAGACGACATAATAAAATATTATTTAGAATCTTGGACACAAGACTTCAATTCAGAAATAAAAA
>CAZOQD010000125.1:0-2565 GCA_964581925.1 Candidatus Woesearchaeota archaeon | reverse complement strand
AACAACCTTAACCGAAGGCTCCCTAAACTCCCCTCCAATAGGCCCCTCCTTACTACAAACCGTCTTAATATAAGGAAACACTTCCAATATCGCTTTCCCAATCTCAACTTTCCGAGAATCATCAAACTTACTCAAATCCACAATCACAATATCCCCAATCCTCTGAAACCCCTTAGGAATCTTATCAAGCTCCTCACTACTCAACTCAATCTTCTCAACTAATTCTTCTTTAAATCCCATAATAAAAAAATCAACTCCTAATTTAAAAATCTTCCTAAAACTGCCCTGAGTGCAAATGACCAAAATATTCTTCTACTTTCATATCCTCATGAATTGATTCAGCAACTTTTTTACATCGATGCAATACCACTCCATCAGGCGAATATACAAATATTTTACCCACTTCACCATTAGATTGAACTGGTTCAACAGAACAAAGTAAAACTTCTTCATCATTCCATTCATTCATATAAGCCTTAGCTATCTCTTCTGGAATACACTTTGAACCTACCTCTAATTTATTTCTCAAACCTCCAACAATATGCCCGTAAGGAGATCCAAGAAAAGATAAATTTGCAACATGAATTTCATGATAAAACTCAATCAATCCATCTCAAATTTCATTAGCAACATACACAGTAGAATCAGTATACCTATCATAATTTATCATAATAAATATCAGAACATAGGGTTTTTAAGTTTACCTAAATTCTGTTAAAAATTTTAAACTCTAAAACTACTTCCCACCCTCAAACCCCTTCGCAAACCCCAACAACTCACTATCCCGACCTTTAGCACCAAGAATCTGCAACCCCACAGGAATATTCTCACCCTTCTCCAAAACAGTCCCAACCGGAACACTAATAGCAGGAATCTCCGCCAAATTAGCCAAAACCGTAAGCGTATCATAATCATACTCATCCTCCAAACTCAACCTACTACCAACCTTATGAGGCAACTTAGGAACCGTTGGAAGAATAATAAAATCAAACTTCTTAAACGCACCTTCAAACTCCCTCTCAATTATCTTCTTAGCCTTAAGAGCACGACGATAATACTTCCCCGCAAACTCCGCCTTACTTATCTCCCCACCTCCATAAATCCGACGTAAAACCTCATTCCCCCCAACATCATTTATATCCAAACCATACTTCCTTCCATCAAACTTCCGAGTCCCAGAAAAAAACTCAACATAAACAATCGGATAATAAGTCTGTATCCCAAGATCCACATGCCCCATATTAAAACTCGTAACCTTCCACTTATCCCCTTTAACACTTTTAATTCTTTCAGTAATCAATTCCCAAATCCTCTTATCCGCATTAACATTCAAAACCCCAATCTTAATCTCCTTACCCACCCCAGCCACCTTCCCAAAATCCCGACTCACAGCATCATTATCATCCTTACCTTTAATCACATCAAACACAACTTCGCAATCCTCTACTCTAGAAGCCAACGGACCAATCTGATCAAAACTCATAGCCATATCAACCAATCCATATCTACTAACCATCCCATAACTCGGCTTCATCCCCACAACCCCGCAATGACTACTTGGATTCCTTATCGATCCACCAGTATCCGAACCCAAAGCAAAATCACAAAACCCTGCAGCAACCCCCGAAGCCGCCCCACTACTACTCCCTCCAGGAACCCTACTCAAAGCAACAGGATTCACACAAACCCCAAACGCACTATTCTCCCCAGTCCCCCCACATGCAAACTCATCCATATTAGCCATCCCCAAAACAATCGCATCCTCCTCAATTAATTTCTTAATCACCGTAGCATCATACGTACTCTTATAATTCTCCAAAGTCCGAGAACCACAATTAGCAATCAACCCTTCAACATTAATATTCGACTTAACCAAAAACCCCAAACCCGCCAACCGACCCGCCTTCCCTTTCTTAATCTTCCCATCAACTCTCCTAGCATCATCCAACGCACTACCATTAACATGCAACACAATATTCATCTTCTTATTCTCTTTCTTAATCTTATCAATCAAATTCTTAATATTCTCACTAGCCGTCAACTTCCCCGACTTCATCAACTTCAATTTTTCTTTTATCATTTTAAGACTCCTGATCTTCAGACACTCTTAACATTTCTGATCTCACAAATTCTATAAGCCGATTATACCTACCCCTACAATATAAAACATCTGTATCTGAACTATCATAACTACTGATCAAATTGCAGAAATTAGGATCCAATCCATTAAATCTACTATCCTGAAATAAATTCTCATCTAACTTTCCCCCACTATTACTTTTAGATTTAACATGCCTCTCAAGACGATCATAAGGATTTTGAAGCACCTTAAGTCTACTCCTACTCAGAGCCATCACTTCCACCCCCCCTTCTCAGCCACCAAGAAATCCCCATCTCTCCTTGGAGCATTCCCCAAAAACTTCTCCTTAAACTCCCAACACTTCTCCCCCTTCCCCTCCTCTCTCTCAAACTCATCTCTATCCACAAAAACCAAATCCCCACCATCACTATCCTTAGAATCAACTCTCTCAAGAGCCTTCGCAAACTTATCAAGAATCCCCTTCG
>CAZOQD010000124.1:0-2569 GCA_964581925.1 Candidatus Woesearchaeota archaeon | reverse complement strand
ATAAATAATAAATACAATCTGTCTTCTTTGGATCTTAAACCTCTATAGACTTTTTGGAGAAGTTCTCTTTTTGATTTGTCCATATAGAAACTCATGAAATCTTGAGGGTTTGTTTTTTTTAGAATTTTCCAGAAAATTGAGGAAATATTTGGATATGGGAAACGAGAGATGACTATGCTGTTGCACATATCTCCAGGGAAGTCTATTCCGCGACTGCATTTTGTTGTGAATAAGATATTTGTTTTTTTATTTTTGAAATCTTCAATTCTTTTCCCTAGAGGATCGTTGTTTTGTTTGGTTCTTAGTTCTATTTGTGAAGGAAGGTCTAGATTAAGTTTCTCTTTTTCAAATTGAGTTGGAAGGTCTGCGAAACTTGTTAAGTGAATTAGGATGGGTTTTTTTGCAGAGTTTATAGTTTTGGAGAATGTTTTTAGGTAATTTTCTCTAGTGATTTTTCCTGATTGGAAATTAGAGTATTTGCAATCTAATTCGTAACCGTGTTTGCATTTAATTAGTTCTCCTTGAGGTTTGGTTTCTGCGTCGATGATTTTAAATTTTTCTAATCCATAGATTCTACTTAAGACTTCTTGAGAATGGATGGTTCCAGACATTAAAACTAAGGTTTTGTTTTTATTGATTAGTTCTTGAAATCTTTTTTCTAAGTTTGTGGTTACAATGTTTAAAGTGACTTCGTTTTCTTTTTTTTCTATTGTGAAAAAAGATTCATTTAGGAAATCATAGAATATTTTTGCGACCTCGTTTAAATGGAAAATATAACTAGACTCTTCGGTTTCTACTTCGTTTAGGAAATCTGAATTTGAGATTGTGGTTAGAATGAGTTCTTCAATTAATGAGCCAGATAATGGAAAGATTTCTGAATCATTTGTGTTGCTTTTTGAAGATCCGTAATTATTTTTTATTTGCTCGGTTATTTCGATTAATTTTTTTATTATTTTTTCTGCATCTTCAGTTTCTGAGAAGATCATGTTCAGAGAATAGAGTAAACGATTTAGATTTATTTTTTCTATGTTTGCGAAACTGTCGAGGAATTCATCGCATTCGTCTATTATTTCTATTTCTGTTTCTGGTTTCCTGTTCATTAAAGATTCTAGTTTATATTTTAGGCTATTGAAAATTATTACATCTGAATTTGTATAAGATATGTATTGATCGTAAAAAGGGCAACCGGGTTTTCTTTGGTGTATTGTGAAATTTTGGAAGTTTAGTCCTTTGTAAGATATTTTTGTTGAGTTTCTAAAGTTGATTTCTATTTCTTCGGGCAAAATTGGTGAGTAGTAATCACAAACAGGAGCTATGGACATTCTTTTTACATTGTTAATGGAGTGGAAATCGCGTATTTTTACTAATGGATTTTTATTTAGATAGAATTTAATTTGTGAAATGTTTTTTTCTTTGATTTCGATTTTGCAAGGCAGTAAGTAGTTGTCGCATGAATCGTCTTTATCATTGTTGTAATTGTTATTTGAGTTTGTTGATTTATTTTGTGCAAAAATATCGGAGAGTTTTGAGTTTTTTTCTTTGTAGGATTGTTGTTTTGTTGGAAGTTTTTCTTCTTTTAGATAATTGCAAGGAAAATTGTTTCTTCCTAGAATTGAATTGATTTTTAGTTTGTTTTCATTTTTTTTGTCTAAGATATGGAGTTTATCTGTGTAGTCTTTTATGTATTGTTCTTGGAGAGATTTTATTGGAACGACTATTGAAGTTTTTCCTAGTTGTCTTGCTATATTCAATGCTATTGCAGATTTGCCGGTTCCACACATTCCCTTGATAAAAATTACTTTGTAACCTTCTTTGATTGCATCTAAAGTTTCTTTTACTATGTCTTCTTGAGTTTTTCCATTTGAGAAAACTAAGGGGTTAAGTTTTTGTTTGTTTGAGTAGAGGGACCACATTTTGTTTTTAATGATGAATTTTGTTAGTTAAATTTTTATTAGTTAATCTTAATTAGTTAATGATAATTTTAATTGGGATAACTTGGATTTTCTTTTATGAAATGGCAATTTGATCTGTATTCGCACCAGTTACATAGTGTGCTGGGGTTTGGGATAAATTCTTTTGTTGCTTCGACTTTGTCTATGAGAGAGATTATACCTCTTTTCAGTTTTTCTAAATCTTCCAAAGTTCTTTTGGAGGTTTTTTCTTCGTTTGAGTCTAGAAAGTGCCATATTAAATGGTCTTCGTTGACTTCTTCATAATATTCTTTTATTGCTAAAGAGTATAGGGCTAGTTGTCGGTCTTGATCTAAGTAGTATTGACTTTTGACTGCGCCCGTTTTATAGTCGTGAATTTCGAAGATGTTGGTTTCTTTGTGATGTACTAATCTATCTATGTATCCTATAATATTGTAGTTTCCTTTTTCAGTTAAACTAAATACAATCTTTTTTTCAGTTTCTACAGTATTGTCTTTAAATGGGGCGTGTTTTAGGAAATAATTTATTAAGAATCTTATTCCTTTGTTGAAATAATATTCTGCGTTGAATTCTTTTTTGACTATTTTTATTTCTGAATTGAAGTCTTGTGTCCATGATTCTAAATAATATTTTATTAT
>CAZOQD010000123.1:0-2592 GCA_964581925.1 Candidatus Woesearchaeota archaeon | reverse complement strand
TATTCTAAAATAATCACTTGAAAAAACAACCCCCTTAGAATGAGACAATTCCATTGTAACAAGATACTCTCTCTCATCTAAATTAGAAGTATCAAATATTTTCTTAAACGATAAAAAACTATCAATAAACAGATTTTCTTCCTCAACAATATAGGTTTTCCCATCCAAATCTCTTATTTTGTAAGTTAATGAGATCTCTTCAGTTATTCCATTCATAGGTGTTATAACAACTTGACTCTCCAAAGAATCTCCAAGATACAAAACATCGTTATCTTTTGACACAAATATCTGAGCATCATATAATTTCTCTTTCTCATTCACATCGATTAAGAAAACAACATTATTATTATTCACGAATATCTTCTCAGAATAAGAACCAGGATTATCAAGAGCATTTATCTTGACAATTATAGATCTTCTCTCATTAGGATTTAAAGTAAACTTTAAATCATCATCTTCTAGTTGAATAAAACGACTATCCTCTTTTATAAGCATGATAGTAAGTTCAGAGTCTCCCTTATTCCAGATCTCAAACTCCCTAAACTTACTAGATCCAACAACCATTGAAACATGAATCGAATCCTTGTCTATAAAAAGATCAGGACTTGACCTATCAAAAAAGCTGCTACTACCTCCTCCACCGCCACCCGAAGTACTAACAGCAGGACAACTACCACAATCACTTGGACAACTATTACAACTTTCATCACCATTACACTTATCATCATTACAAAAAGGAATCAACGAATGAATTGACAAGCTTATATTTCCCTTAGAATTCTTAACAGCATAACCAGTTGGTTCAAAGATTAGAGTCATATTGACTAACATTATCAAAAATGATACAATTAATAAAATATACATCAATCTTTTCATAATTCTATTAAACCAAAACAATTTATATACATTACTAAGCTTTCAAAACCTCGACAATAACTTCCCCACTATAATCTCCTAAATCAGTCATTTTAGGAATAATCACCGCTATATTAACCATCTTAACTTCTCCAACATCAAGTATCTCGTTAAATGGTTGCACAAAATCCTTCATATCCTTAGCACCATAAATCTTAATATTAATAGCCCGATCAAAATCATTAGAGATACTAATAACTCGAGAAGAACTCCCTCCAGGCAAAACCTTTCCAAAAGAGAGCATACTATTATTAAGATCAAAACCTATATTTTCCGAAACACTAACACTAGCATCAATTTTTCTTATCTCGAGTATAGAAGATATTTTAAAATATAAAAAAACGTTAAACAATAAAACAAATATTAATAACAATGCTAAAAATATTAATAACAATCTACTCTTCATTTTATTTTAAACCCTCTAAAAATCATAAAGAATACCCCTAAACAAAACAAAACAATTCCTAGAATAATCAGATAAAACTTAAAATTATTCTCTTCTTTAACAACTAACAATTTTCCATTAACAATAGTCTGATTTTCATAATTCAAAATTATCTTAGTATCATAAATATCGTAATCAAATAAATCTGTATCAAAATATCCAGTAAAACTTTTAACCTCCCACCCAGTAAGACTAAATGAGGGAGTTAAGAAATCTGCAATTTTCTTTCCTTCCTTTGAGAAATAAACCTCGGCATGAACATTCTCAATAGGATCATTCCATAAACTCTCAATATCTATTTGAAAAGGTTTTATCCCATCTCTAACAACTTCAGATGTATAATTAGTTATATTAACAAATAATCTTCCAAGCCGAAATAAAGATTCTGCTTTCGCAATTCCCTCAACATAACTAACAATCGCAACAGCATTATAATCTCCGGGTTCATAATTATCTGTTTCGAAGATCTTCTTAAAACTATAAGAATCTTGATTTAATATCTCTTTAGAGCCAAGATCTAATCTTTCAACACTCTCTCCATCAACCCTTAATATTTCTATGCTCGCCTGAGCATTTATTGGGCTACTTCCTCGACTATTAACATCTATTATAAACTCAAGATCATCTCCTTGATTAACATTATTCGTAACAAAATTTATCTCAGCATATTTCCCCGGATAAGGAACTCTTATCACAATTGGAACTTGAACCGCAGCACTAGCCCCAACACTATTCCCCGAATCATCAACAGAAACCTCTCGACTACCAATTAACAATACATGTTTGCCAGGTCTTTTAGTAGTTAATGGCAATTTTACACTAGCATGAAAACTATTTGTACCAATAAATGATTCCTTATCAAACACAACACTATCATTAAAATCGCCTAAGGCATACAATTCAACTTTCTGATCTGCACTTGCATATACTGTAAAGTCATATTCAAGCTCTAAACCAGGAACATAATCAACAACATGTTTTGAAGGACTTATTCCTAATCCAAATATAAAATTAATATTAAAAAGAAAAAGAAAAAGAAAAAGAATAAAATTCCTAAGATAATATTTAACGTCCATCACAATCCCGTAGCCGTAGCAGTGACCACATCTCCTATAAATCCCGTAATATTTGAAGTACTAGTTATATTCAATATAATATCAAGACGAATAACATCCCCATCATCTTCAAAACGAAATATCTCACAAACCCGAGTTCCACTAGTTGTTTCAACA
>CAZOQD010000122.1:0-2659 GCA_964581925.1 Candidatus Woesearchaeota archaeon | reverse complement strand
AATTGGAGGGGTTAAGGGAGATGTTATTGATATTAGTTTGACGCATATTTTTTTGAATGAGATAGGGGGGGTTGTTGGGGGAGAAGAAAATTCGGGGAGAATTATTTTGGTTCCTAATTCTACTTTGTTTGAGAAAAATATTGTTAACTATACTTCGCAGGACGATTTTATTTTGGATCAGGTAATTTTACTTATAACTTTTGAGAGTGATTTGAATAAGGCGATAAAAATTGTTGGAGACGCGGCGAAAAAAGAATTAAAACCTTATTTGGAGAAAATGTCTAAACAACCATATGTAAGAACCTACTTTCAAGATAATGGGATTCAAGTCTCTGTTAGGTATTTATCTCCGGCGATAAAGTTGCCTGAATATTCTAGTAGGATAACTCAAGAGATCTTTAGAAATGTTAAGAGAACTAGAGAAGTTAATATAGCTTATCCTCATTTAGATGTTATTTTGAAAGATAAAAAATCGGTTCCAAAAAAATATCGGAATAAAATTAGATCTTGATAGTTTTATTGATTCCAAAACTATAAAAACGAGTAGTTTCTGGTAATGTTATGGAAGCTTATTGGGATGTTATTAAGAGAATTGTAAAAGAATCTGACTTGGTTCTCGAGATACTTGATGCTAGGTTGATTGAGTTTTCTAGGAATGATAAGGTGGAAGAGATAATCAAGGAGAGTGGGAGACCGTTTATTTTTGTGGTTAATAAAAGTGATTTGGTTAGTAAGAAGGGTTTGAAGAATCAGGTTGAGAAACTTAGTAAGATTGGAGAGGTTGTTTTTGTTTCGGCTAAGGATAGGAGGAGTATGAGGATTTTGTATAGTGCAATTAAGAAAGTTTTTAAGGAGCATGGGAAGAGGGAACAGACGGTTAGGAAATTTGGTGATCCTAAGCTGAAGTATGGGGAGGCTAAGGGAGATATTGTGGTCGGGGTTTTGGGTTATCCTAATTCGGGGAAGTCCAGTTTGATTAATGCTCTTGCCCATAAAACTAAAGTCAAGGTTAGTAAGAAATCTGGGACGACTCATGGGATTCATTGGGTTAGAGCAACTAATGAGATTAAATTGATTGATAGTCCGGGAGTTATTCCCTTAGCCAAGGGTGATGAGGTTAGATATGGATTGATTGGGGCTAAGGATACTGAGAGGTTGAAGAATCCTGAATTGGTTAGTGATGCTGTGATAAATTTATTTATTAAAAATAATAAAAAGAATTTTGAGGAGTTTTATGGAATTGAGATTGATGGGGATGTTAATGTAAATGATATTAGTGAAATGATAGGAAGGAAGAAAGGTTTTGTTACTAAGGGTAATGTGGTTGATGAGCATAGGACGGCGGGAGTGATTGTTAGAGATTGGCAACAGGGGAGATTGAAATTGTAGGTTATTTTGGTGTTATTATGATGGTGAAAAGGAAAATTGGGTTGAAGAAAAGAGATGATCTGAAAATTAAAGCAGTGATATTTGATATTGGAGGGGTGTTGAGACTTCATCAAGGGATTGTTTTTAGGAATGAACATTTGTCAGGAGTTCATGAGTATGTGGCTAAAAAGTTGGATCTTGAAGTGGATGATTGGTTTGATATGGTGCATTCTTATGCAGATGATGTTTGTGTTGGCAAGATGAAACGTGGGGAGTTTATGTCTTTGGTTTCTAAGAATGCTAATCTTAATGTGAGTGATTTGGAAAAGGCTTTTAAGATGGCCTATATTAAGTTGAGAAAAAGGAATTCTGAGCTGTATAGGTTTGCTCATAATCTGAAGAAGAAGGGGTTTGTTGTGGGTGTTTTGTCGAATCAATGGAATGTTACTAAGCCTTTTGAGGCGCCTGATAAGGATATGAGGGGGTTTGATCCTGTGATAATAAGTTGTGATGTTGGATTGCAGAAGCCAGATAAGAAAATTTATAGGTTGTTGTTTGAGAGAGTTAAGAAGATTGATGGGAAGATTAAAAAGTCGGAGATTGTTTTTGTAGATAATATGAGAGGGAATATTGAAGCTGCTGAGAAGTTTGGGATTAAGGGGGTTTTGTTTGAGAGTAATGGGCAGGTGATTGAGGGGTTGAGGGGGATGGGGGTTGGTTAGTTTCTAAAATAAAAATATCCTTTACAATTTTTTGGAGCATTTGACTTTTTTCTTTGTTTTATATTCTCTTTATTTACTGGCTCTCCACCAATCCATAACTGACTAAAATCTATTGGAGAGCTATCATATTCTGAATCAATTTCTAAAGCCTTCGATAAATTTCCAGGACCTTGCAATCTTTCCCTTAAACCTCTTTTATCAAATAAGTTTCCTGCAATAAGTGTTATGCAGGAAGGCTCGCATAATCTTTTAGTTCCAATATCAATTAGATGTTTTCCATAAGAAGTACTAATGCCGATTATCCCTGGAGCATAAAATAAATTAGAATTTTTCTTTTGTGCTACTGCTAAATCATTGCCAACTATTCCATCGTAAGCAGCTACTTCTGTTAATTGAACGTAAAGTGAAGGTTTATTTTTTCTTTCTTGGACCATTACTCTTCCAAGCAAATCGTATGCTACATTAAGTGCATCCCTATTAAAGAAATCTCTATGAATTTGTGTTTTCTTTTTTGGAATTATTAGATCTGCCATATTATATTGCTCTCCTTAAATGTTGTGAATATGCTT
>CAZOQD010000121.1:0-2660 GCA_964581925.1 Candidatus Woesearchaeota archaeon | reverse complement strand
CCACCAATGCCCAAAAACCGCATCCTCAGGAGTATTATCACGAACCCACTCCATCCCCTTCTGCCATTGAATATTATAAGGGCCAGGTACAAACGAATAAGATTGAGCCTTAACACTATTATAATAAATATTAAACGTATACAAACTACTTATCAAAATAACAATCACACAAATCCCAATTATTATTTTCCACGTCTGATCTTTAGCCTTAAAATATCTATCAACACTTTCAACAATCAAAAAACCAACCATAATCGGAGCAACGGGTCCCAAAACCATAATCAATCTCACAGCCCCTCTAGCCGTAAAAACAGTCAATATAAACAACGACATCAACAATATGTGCTCGAACTTAATTTTCTTAAATGCATCACTTCCTTCCTTATCATATTTAGCATAATAATAAATCAAACCTCCAAAGAACAACAGAGAAGACAAATAGTAAAAAGCCTTACTAATAAAATTATCTCCATTAAAAACACTACTTCCTGAATATCTAGAGAAAACCAAACCAAAATAAAAAAACACATACAAGAAAACAAGAGTCCATGCATCTTTCTTTCTAAGTTTCACGAGCATTTTCCTAAATAATAAAACATAACCACTAAAAAACAACCAAAACATCAAAGGTATACCTTTAAAATAAGGCCCAAAACTTCCACTCCATTCCCCAAAACTTGGCTGCCTATTTTCAGCAACCGTAATATTCCATCTCCCTAAAACCGGCTTAAAAATCGTTTGATGAATCGCCTTTATTTTATCTATCAAAAAAGAAACATCTAAAAATATTACACTCAATACAACTAATATCACAACCGAAATAATTATAGACCAAATAGTCTCTGGAATTTTAGATTCTCCAAAAAAATTCTTCTTATAAATCTTAAAATGAACTAAAATAAAATGAACAAGCATTATAAAGAAAGTTATAAAAACAATTCCAGATGAAAGTGAAGTTATTAAATCAATTATTCTATATTTTCCAGAAAAGTATGCTAAAAACAAGAATGATGATAAAAACCACGATGTATAAATAATAAACTCATTTTTTCTAACATTCCCAAGAATGAATGCAATGAGACTGGCAACTCCTACTCCAATAAACACATATAAAACTCCTCCCCATATCAACCCCATCATCATAGTAACAATTCCCGCTAAAACACTAAAAACAATTCCTCTAACAAGATTCTTACTCTTCCAAGCCTTCAAAAACAAAAACATAGCCAGAAACATAAAGAAAAACGCTGCACTTTCCTTTTCAGGAATCCCTGCAACTGTTCTCGAAAGAAATACTGGTGCAACAATCATTAAAAAGCTAGCAATCAAAGCAATCAAATTAGCTTTCAACACCCCTTCTTTAGATTTATTAATAAACACTTCCCTAACAAACAGAAAAAAAACTAAAATAGTTAGAACAAACATTACAACAGGAAACGCAGCACCAGAAAACTCAATATTAACATCAGTAAAAACATTAAAAGCCTTATGAGTGTAAGCAATCATATAAGGCAATAACTGACTCTCCTTACTATTATCAAATCCCAATGGAACATTTCTCATCATATCTCTATCGGGCAAACTTCCAGTTTCAACAATAGTTTGAGCATTTCTTAAAAACAACCATGGATCAAGATCCGGACCAAGTGTCCAAGTATTAGTTGTAATATCCCATAATCCAGGCCTTCCTCCATGATCTGACATCGGAAGACTCCTAATATAGCCTCCAAAAACCAAAGCAATTATCAACAAAATAACGACCCATTTCTGAGAATCCTTAAAAAACCTAACAATCTTCTCCTTATCTATCGAAACATGCTCTTCATCCCTTTCTTCCATCCAAATACCTACTTCAAGGACTTTTTAAATATATCTGGGATTTATAAATATATCTACCACTAACTAACCCAAACTCTAATACCTCTCCATCATCCATATCATTTTAAAACCCGCCTTTAATATAAATTAATGAAAAACAATAACAAACCCGACATTAAGAAACTCCTAATCTACCTAATTCCCTTTTTACTAATCCTAATCCTCTTCGCAATCTTCTCAACCAAAATAATCTTCCACGACACCACAGAATACATCACTCTATCAAAATACCTAGCCGGAACCAACAACGTAAACATTTTCACAAGTCATTCAATTATCTATCCTTTCATAATATCATTCCTACTAAAAATATGGCCCTCTCTAACAACCATCAAACTAATAAACACATTCTGGATTTTCCTCATAGGGCTAACCTTCCTCTTATTAAAAAGCAAAAAAGCATTCATCATCTTCGCCTTCTCTCCTTTAACATGGATAACTAGCATTCAAACAACTCCAATCCTGCCCGCTAGCTTCCTTTTCCTATTATCTTTCATCTTCTTCAAAAAACATTTTAAACACAATTCAAATAATAATCTCAACCCAAAACCCAATCCATTTTCCCATCTCAAACCCTTTCTCTTACTCTCAGGACTACTTCTAGGACTTTCCTTCGCAACATACACTCCAATGATCCTAGTCAGCTTCTTCTTCATCTTGATATATTTCTGGAACAAAAATTTCAAAGATTTCATCATTTACATAATCGCATTCTCACTAGGATTCCTACCTAGAATGATCCTAGATTATTATTATTTCAACATGCCATTCTATTCCCTAAT
>CAZOQD010000120.1:0-2679 GCA_964581925.1 Candidatus Woesearchaeota archaeon | reverse complement strand
CAGATCCTGATGGTCAGAATGGCGCGCTTTATGAGGGGGTAACTGGCAGAGATGTTGTTGAGTTGGCAGAGAGAACGGCTGAGAGAGCAAATAATGAAGCGATAGCTGCTGAAGGTGGAAACGTATGGAAACAAATCTCTCCTTTTGGAGGGCATACAGGTCCTAATGTGATTGTTCCTCAAATTAATAATCCGGGTTCTGGACTGGATAAGGTGATTGATGCTTGATCGATTGCTTAGTTCTAGCTAAAACAAAGTCCTCTGTTCTTTATGTTTTCCCGAGAATTTTCATTCAATTAGATCTTCTAAAATCATTTTGATTTTGTTAATGACGTAAATCTTTACTTTTCCTACTCTGTATTTGATTAGTTTCTTGTTTATGGATAATATTTTATCTACTCTTACATCGCTTTCATAAAGCAGGCTTCCTAAATCTAGATCGTCGGGGTATAGTCTAAATATGTGGCCGTAGTTTCTTTTTGTTGTGGATATTGGTATTATGATTATGTCTTGTAGTGATTTGTCATTTAAATTAGAAATAATTATTCCAGGTCTTGTTTTAATTCCTGCTCTGTCTGTGAAGGCAGACGGGATTATTACAATATCTCCTTGTCCAAGTCTGCGTTTTTCCTGATTAATTCCATAGCCCATCTGTGATCTGCCTCAATAGTCAATAAATCTTCTTTTTCTTCTAGTGTTCCTTTTATTTCTGCTTCCATTGTTAGTTAAAGATATAGAGATATATAAATGTTCTTGGTTTTTTCCTTCACCTTTCTAATCCTTATAAACTTCTATGAGTTCTTTGTATTCCTTGTTTATTTTTATTATTGTTTTTCTAATTTTTTTAGTTTTTCTTCTTTTATTTGTTTTTGATTCTCAAAATCTTCAATTTCTCCTTCCCAGTATTTGGGGGTTGTGTCTTTTTGAGGTTTTTCTGTTTCTAATTTTATAGTGTGTTTTTCTTTTTGTGATTGTAATCCTGTTATTTGTTTCTCTAATCTTTTTTTACGCTTTTTTTTCTCTAATTTTCTTTTGCCCATTTTTCTAGATTTTTTAATTTGTTTTCAATAGTTTTGATTAGTTTCTCGGCGTCTTCAATTTTTATTAGGTCTATTTTAGATCTTTTGTTGTTTTTTACGGCAACATATCTATCATATATTGTTTCATCATTTATTATTTTTATTAATTCATTTTTATTCCATAATTTGTTTTTTATGATGCAAGTTAATATGTAGATTCCTCTCATTCTTAGGACTAGTGAATAGGCAACAGTGTCTCCAGTTTTTGTTGATTTTAGTTTTTTATCTAGTGATATGAGGTATTTGTTTCTTTTTATTGCTTCTTTTGTTGACTTAATATATGATAGAATTCCTTTTTTTGATAGTTTTGTTTTTTTGTATTTGTTTATTAATTCTGGATTAACAATTGTTTTTGCTTCTTTGATCATAGGAAGGTAGTAAATAGGATTTATGTTTAAACTATTCTCTAATTTTCTTTTTGTAATGAGAATTATGTTGTAATTTTCAATGTTAATATTTTTAGTTGTTTTTTCTGTTAAGACTAATATGTCAATATCACTATATTCATCTGCTTCATTTCTTGCTATACTTCCTATTTGGTAAATTCCTATAACTTCTTGTAATAAATCTTCCTCAATTAGAATCTCAATTGTTCTTTTTTTGATGGTTTTGGAATCTGGGATTATTAATTGTACAACTACTTGTTTGTTTAACCATTCTCTTGGTAATAGTACTCCTGCTGAAGTTCCCACTTCCCTAGTTTTTTTAATTATTTTCATATTATAATGCATTATAATCTATATTTAAATGTTTTGATTAGTTAGGTATTGGAGGTTAGAATTAAAACAATGTAGTTTGCTCTTTACTTTTTTCTAGAAGGATTTCTTTAATTTTTTGTTTATTCATTTGTTTGATTATCTACTTATTCTAATCCCTATAAACTTCTATGATCTTTGCTCTGACTTGGTATTTTTTTAGAAGTTTTTCTATTATGTTTGTGTTGGTTGTTGGGATCATTATACAGCTTTTTCCAAGTTTTTCTCCTTCTAGAGTTTCTATGAGTCCTTTGTATTTCTTGTTTTTTGATTTAAATCCGTATAACTTGTTGAGAAATGCTCCTCTGTTTTTATTTATTTTGTTCCAATGGATTATTGCGTATTTTTTATTTCCTTTTCCGGAGATCATTGCTGGTCCATATAATTGAATTCCAGTACTTTCTATGCTTTTCTTAAGGTTTTTCCAGTTTTCTAATTTGTCCATGATGATATTGATTTTATTGTTTATGCCTTTTGCTTTGAAAAGGAGAGCTTCTCTACTTTTATAAAAATCTTCAGTTATTTTGGTAACTTCATCTTCTAATTTTTTTGTTTTTTTGTTTACTTCAATGAAAATGTCAATGTCGCTGTTTTTGTTAGCCTCACCTTTTGCTCCTGATCCAAATAAGAGAATTCTATTTATCTGATCTGTTTTCTTTATTGATTTTAATAGGTGAGAGACGAAATAACTTGCGTAGGCTTTATGCATTTTCTATATGCTCCTTTAATTTAAGAAATGTTTCTATTTTTTCTTTTAATCTTTTTTCAGAGGCTTTATTTCCATAAGCTAACTCGTTCCTATCTTTTTCTATATTATATGCAAGATCTAAAAATTCGTTTATATCC
>CAZOQD010000119.1:0-2681 GCA_964581925.1 Candidatus Woesearchaeota archaeon | reverse complement strand
GAATATGATATTCTCTTGGCTGTGGTTATGGTTGATGGTGCATTTGATAACAAGTTTGATATTGATATTGTTGTTTCTGGAGATGGAGATTTTGTTCCGGCAGTTAGAGCAGTTCAGAGAAGAAGCAAAAAGGTGATAAATGCTTATTTTAAAAAAAGTTCCTCAATAAATCTTCAACATCATTGTGATGAATCTATTCAATTAACTAAAGATTTATTAGATAAATGTTTTTAATGATAATATGACATTACCAATAACACGAGAAGAAGCATTTGAACTTGTTAAAAAATATAATTCTGATCCGAAAGATATTATTCATTATTTGGAGAGCGAGGCGGTTTGTCGAGGGGTTGCTGAGAAGTTGGGAGAGGATGTGGAGTATTTTGGGATGTTGGGGTTGTTGCATGATGTTGATTGGGGGTTGACTAAAGATAATAGTAAGGAGCATTTGACTAAGGCTCCTGCGATTTTGAGAGAGGCTGGGTTTGATGAAGAGTTTATTGAATTGTTGGTTAGTCATGGGTATGGATTTGATTGTGCTGGGCTTTTGGATAAGAAAAGGAGTGAGAAGAAGGAGTTTATATTGGCTGCTTCGGAGACTATTACTGGAATTGTGCATGCTTATGCTTTGATGCGTGGAGGGATTGAAGGGATGGTGGTTAAGGGTCTTAGGAAGAAGTTTAAGGACAAGAATTTTGCGGCTGGATGTCATAGAGAGATAGTTAGGGAGATCGAGGAAGTTATGGAATTGGATGATTTTTTTGAGGTTGCTATAGAAAGTATTAAAAAGATTAGAGGTGATGTAGGATTAGAGTAGTTCCAATTTCGGGGAAATTGTAATAATTAGAGTAGTTCCAATTTCGGGGAAATTGTAATATGGCAAACATAATAATAAAAAATAATATTAGGAAAGTAGTTAAGGAGATTGATGAAGAAGGAGTTATTGGGAATGTGGGAGAGGAAGTTGAGAAGGCGCTTGAGGAGAAGGTTCGGGGGGATTTGAAGATTGCTATAAATAGGGCTAAGAAGAATCAGAGACGGACGTTGTTTGCTCGGGATTTGTGATTGGTTGTATGAGAAAGAAAAAATAGGATAAAAAAGATGGTTAAAAAAAGTGAGTGGTTAGTGTTAGTATTTAATTTTACTTATTTGATATTATTTGCTTTACATTTCTTGAATCGGGGGAATTATGAATTTATTTGGTATATTTTTATTATGTTGATTCTTATTGGAGTTTTTAGTCTTCTTCATAAGAAATATAATTTTAGTACATTGACTTTGGTTGGATTGAGTGTTTGGGGAATAGCGCATATGTTTGGAGGCTCGACATTGCTTGGAGAGCCTAGAGTTTATGCACGTATTTTGGTGAATTTGTTTACTACGGGAGATACTACGCTGTTTAGATATGATCATTTACTTCATTTCTATTTTTATGTTGTTATGACTAGTATGATTTATCAGATTGCTAAAAGATATTTCAAGAAGGATGCTCATTGGCTTGCTGTGAGTGGATTGGTTGTTTTTGCGAGTATGGGAGTGGGGGCATTTAATAAGATAATTGAGTTCTTGCCGGTGTTGTTTTTACCTGAGACTGGTGTTGGAGGATATTATAATGTTGCATGGGATATTATATTTAATACTCTTGGAGCGTTGGCTACTATAGTGTATATTAATTTGAAGGGAAAATGAAAAATTTTAATTTGTTATTGAAAGAATTATTAGGAGATGTTCGGGCTTTGGGGAGTTGGGTTTTCTTTTTGTTGTTTGTTGTGAGGGTTATGATATTGCCGAATCAGTGGCCCCTTCTTAATCAGTTGTTGATTGCTGGTTTTTTGATTTTAATTGTTGAATTGGTTAATCGGAGAGTTGGTGTTGATTATTATGTTGCTCGTGCTGGAGTTTTAGGGTGGTTTGGTTCGGTTTTTTATAATGACTTGATGTTCAATTGGTTGGTTGGAATTGTTTTTTTCTTAGTAGTTTTTGGGGGTTGGTATGATAATAAGGATTGGAAGAAGGTTGGTTTGGGATTGGTGTTGGGATTATGGGGTATTGGATTGGGGATTTGGGTTGGATAGGTTTAAATAATATTTTTTGTTTTTTAGTTGGAGGTTGATCTCAAGAGAACAAAATGCCAAACAACAAAATTATAGATTTTGAGCTTGTCATTTTGTCAAGTCAAGGAGAACAAAATGCCAAACAATAAAGCAAAAGGGAGTAAGGTAGAAAGGGAGTTGTTTCAGATATTTGTGGATAATCATTTTCGTGCGGTTAGGGTTGCAGGGAGTGGGATGATGGAGAATGCAGATTGTGATATTATTGCGGGGAAGAAAGGGAATGGGAAGTATTGTGTGGAAGTTAAAGCATCGAAGAAACCGATTAAATATATAACTAAGGATCAAGTTAGTCGGTTTATGGTTTTTGCAGATATATTTGGGTTGAAGCCGGTTATTGCGGTTCGGTTTAATAGGGAGGGGTGGTTTTTTCTTCATCCTAAATATTTGAAGGATAGTGGGAAGAATTATGTGGTTAATCTTGCGAGGGCTAAGGAAAAGGGTAAGAGGTTTGCGCAGTTTTTTGGGTAGCGTTGAGGATAGGTGGACTTTTGCATTTTACACTTAAAAGTCCCCTAACTGAACTTTTGCCCACCCCTTTTAATTACACAGGGCCCCCACTTAAAACGC
>CAZOQD010000118.1:0-2747 GCA_964581925.1 Candidatus Woesearchaeota archaeon | reverse complement strand
CTCTCTCCCAAAAACTTCTAATCCGAAACCTCCGTCCTCAACACCTTCCCATCCCGCACCTTCCCTTTAACAACAATCCCATCAATCTTCTCAGCAACCTTCTCAATCTTCTTCTCACTCACATTAGCTTTCATCACAACCCAAAAATAAACATCACAACTATCCACAATCAAAGCCCTCTTCCCATCCGAAGTCCGCCCAACTATCCTCACATAATTCCTACCCTGAAAGTCAAAATAATCATAATCTATAGGCATAAATTCTATTTTCATTCTATAACCCCACAAATTTATTATATAAAACCTCACAATACAACCCAATAACTATCAAATAACTACATAGTGATAACAAACAACAAAGTTTAAATACCTCAACAAACCCAAAATATCATGATATTAACACTAGAATCCATAGGAACAAGTACTCCTGAAGTATTCGAAGTAGATCTAACTAGAAACAACTCTCAGACTGTCGGAGGATATAGCGGTATGAATACAGACGCAGATAAAGTCGAAATAGCTTACCCCTCGATATCAAAAGCACATTGTAGGTTTGAGAGAACATCTGATGGTATTTACGTCGCAGATCTAGATAGCAAATATGGAACTCATTATAATGGGAAAAAAGTAAGCCCAGAAAGCCCAGAAAAAATCTGTAATGCAAACGAAAACCCTCAAAACTTTCAACCAACCAACATAACATTAGGCAATTCAAAATTTAGACTAAGTTTAAAACAAAAGCAAAAACAAGGACTGTTCAATAAACTAAGTCCATTCAATAAACCTAAATATTTCCAAAACTAATAAATTACAATGGCAGACCCAAATTTCAAAAGACTATATAAAGGAGATGGAAAAAAGAATAAACACCCTTCAGAAATTGAACAAAAACTAGCAGATGAAGCTTATAAAAGAACCTATGGAACAAATAGAGATGTAAAACCAACAGAACTAACTCCTAACACAGTAATCCAAGTTAACCTCCAACCCGGAAAGGAAGTAAAATTAACAACTTCAACTCCAGATAATTCTCAAAAAATGTATTGGACAAAAATAGCCAAAATCGCTCTACCTAATCTTCCAGTAGGACTACCTGACTCCGCTGTAAGATTAACATTAAGAATGCTAAAATCAAACGGCTATCATATAAAACATTACAGCAATCTATCAAGACAAGAAAGACTAAATTACTTATTGTACGATATTAAACCAGATGTTTATAAAAACGGAGAGATATTCTGCCCGGAAGTTACAGCAGAAATTAAAAAATCAGAATTAGATCGAAGAAAACCTAGCAGAGAAGAAAGAAGGAAAACGAGCAGAAAAAATCTACAATCATTCCTAGATTTCTAACATTAATTTTATTAACCATAATCTCTTCCAAGAACCATGGGCCTACAAATAGCAGACATCATCCCCAAAAAAGAAATCCAATTCTCAGATCTAAAAGGAAAAACAATAGCAGTCGACGCCTTCAACTCAATCTACCAATTCCTCACAACAATCAGACAACCCGACGGCACACCATTAAAAGACAGCAATGACAACGTAACCAGCCATTTATCAGGACTCTTCTATCGTAACATGTCCCTAATCCTAGAAGACATCAAACTCATTTACGTTTTCGACGGGAAACCCCCAGATCTAAAAGAAAAAACCAGAGAACTTAGAAGAGAACAAAGAAGAAAATCTGAAGAAAAATACCAACAAGCAATAGATGAACAAGACACAGAAGCAATGGAAAAATACTCAACCGTTTATCTCGATGAAAAAAAGATAGAAGAAAGCAAACAACTCTTAGAAGCAATGGGCATAGCAGTAATCCAAGCCCCAGGAGAAGGCGAAGCCCAAGCCTCATCAATCTCAAAAAACAACAACGCATACGCAGTCTCAAGTCAGGACTACGACTGCCTAATGTTCCAAGCCCCATTAATGATCCAAAACCTAAGCTTAGCAAGAAGAAGAAAAACCATCTCAGGATTCAAAGACAACCTCCCTCAACTCATAACCCTAAACCAAGTCCTAACCCAACTAGAAATCAACCAAGAACAACTAATCTGCATAGGCATCCTCTCAGGAACCGACTACAACCCCGGAGGAGTCAAAGGCCTAGGCCCAAAAAAATCCCTAAAACTAGTAAAAAAATACAAAACCAAAGAAAAAATCTTCGAAGCCCTCGAGCAAGACGAAAAACTAAAAGAAAAATACCAACTAAACTTCAACTGGCAAGAAATTTATAATGAAATCGCAAAACCCAACATCCAACCCAACCCAGAAATCAACTTCCCAAAATTAAACAAAGAAAAAATCAAAGAAATCCTCCTAGAAAAAGAATTCTCGGAAAAAAGAATAGACACACAATTAGACAAATTGAAAGATCTAGAAAAGAGTAAGGAACAAAGAACTCTCTTCTAAAAACAATCCTAAGACATCTGTCTTATAACCATTAAGACAAAAGACTTAAAAAGACATCTGTCTTATAACCATTAAGACAAAAGACTTAAAATGAAAGAAAAATACAAAAACATTATAGACGAAGTAATGGATGAAATAAATACATCCTTAGAAGACCCAAGAGGCATAGTAACACATCAAAGAAGAATTGCATTCTCATTATCAGTAGGAACAGTTACACTTTTAGAATACTACCTAGACAAAAAACAAATATTAAAACCGGGAGGTAAAATTAACCATCTTTGGCTAAAGAAGAAAAAAGAAAATGCCAATAAACTAATATCAAATCAAACC
>CAZOQD010000117.1:0-2752 GCA_964581925.1 Candidatus Woesearchaeota archaeon | reverse complement strand
TAATCAGAAGCAACCATCAACTCCTTCCTAACTTCCTTAGCATACTTACTAGCCAAATGAATCGGCTCAGGCCTTTTATGTGGCAACTTTATCAACTCCCTAGAAATCTTATACGAGCTATCAACCCCAACATTATGCCCAGGACTAACAAACAAAGGTTTACTCCCTTCCTTCCCAATCAACACCTTCCCTATCTTCTTCCCATCACGAACAATATCATCCCCATCATCTTTCCCAACTTCACAATCTATATAAGAACCAGAAGCCCCAATCGTAGCAATCCCCGAAGCAATCCCAAAATGACTAGCCAACCCCAATCTAGGATGAATCACTCCCTGCCCCGAAACAAACATAACATCCGGCCTCTCCCGAAGCTTCTCAAACGCCGCAATCATCGAAGGCAACTCCCTATAACTCCTAAACCCCGGAAAATAAGGAAACCTAACTTTATCAATCACATAAGCCTGATCAACTATCTCAAAATCCTTATCACAAACCACAACACAACTAAGAATCCTATTCCCAACAAACACACTCTCAACCGCCCCATACCTCTCAACCAACCCCATATCAAACCCATCCTCAACAACAACATCCTTAGCCAACTTCACCTGCTCCTTCTCCAAACTATCAAAATCAATCCCATATTTCTTCGCAAGCTCATCCTTACGAGAATCCAAACCCGTCATTTTGTTCTCTGTCATTTTGTTCTCTTCCATTTTATCACATTCAGCTCCTTACCTAAACATACCAACACAACCCATTTAAAAAGTTTTTCCCTAGATAAATTAGAAATAAAAACTAATAAATACCAGCCCACTCAATAAATTTATATACTTCCCCCATGTTTCTAGATAATGGTTGAATCAACTCTCAAAAGAAATAGTTGGGAAAATTATGGTGAAGAATGTGAGAAAATCTATAAGGAAGTCTCAGATTATATTTTAAAGAAAAAAATTAAGATTGATGCAATAATCCCTATTTTAAGAGGCGCTATGACACTTGATTCTTTCTTAGCATATAGATTAAAAATTTTAAGAATCCTTCCAGTGCAATACAAATATTTCTTTGTATCAAAAAACAAGGCAGAATTAAGACAGATTTTATTTACCCCTTCAAAAAAAATAATAAAAACAAAAAACCCTACCTTTTTAGTAGTTGAAGGAGACCAATGTTATGGAAACACAGTTATTACAACTATCAAAGACTTAAAGAAAGAATTCCCAAATTGCAAAATTCTTCATGCTGCTGACTGTGTAGATCATAAATATAAAGAAGTTATAAAAGACACTGAAGCCCAGTTCTATGGAAGATATACCAATCACTGTGAAGAATTATCCAAAGAAGAATGTGACTCTATTGGAATTGACTTTGAATCGACAATCGCACCTTGGGAAAATCAGGAAGAAGAAAATGCAACTATAGAAGGAAAACAATTTATCTATGAGGATCTAAAAAAAGTCAAAGAAGATTCCAAAGAAAAAATGGATATTAATTTCTAAAAACCCACCATCCAATCAGAAACCAACTACTCAAAGGCAAGTCAACCCCCAATCTAAGAAAATCACTTACATCTCGATATAAATGTTATTACAAGATACCAAAATAAACAAGCGGAGCTACCCAACGAAGTGGGTAGCGTAGCGAACTAAACCCATTCACAAGCCCTATTTTTTTCATCCAAAACCTTTTAAATCAACCATCATTAACATTACCATGTTCGGAAACAAATGTTCTAATTGCAACACAAGAGTCAGAAAAGACTTTGAATTCTGCCCATCATGTGGCAGCGACCTCAACTCTAACTTCGAAAAGGAAGACTTCGGATTCCTAGGAAGAAACGACTCAGTAGAAGAACCAATCCAAGATTCTTTCCCTAATTTCTCAGACTCTTTCATAGACAAAATGTTCAGCACCGCAATGAAAATGCTAGAAAACCAAATGAGAAACCTAAACGAAGAAGTCGCAAGAAACCCAAACCACCCAATGAACCCCCACAACAAAAAACAAAGACAAAACCTACCAAACGATCTAAACATTCAATTCTTTGTAAACGGCAAAAAAGTCTTCAACAACCCCCACAATCAACACCCCAATAACCAGAACAACCAACAACAAACTCAAGCCCAAGTAAACCAAATCAGAATCGACCCAAAAATATTCACAGACAAATTAAAAAAATCCTCAAAACTCCCAAAAAAAGAACCCCAATCAAAATTAAAACGTATCTCAAACAAAATCATCTACGAACTTCACGTCCCAGGAGTCAAATCTGTCGAAGACATTCTAATCAACCAACTAGAAAACTCAATCGAAATCAAAGCCCTCTCAAACAAACACCTCTACTCAAAAAGCCTAAACCTCAACCTCCCCATCCTAAGATACAAACTCAAAAACGACTTTCTAACTATCGAGTTGCAAGGATGATAAAATAATCAAAACCCTTATAAACCTATTCCAATAAGTTCTTACATGGTCCTGTAGCTCAGCCAGGTTAGAGCACTGTCCTGATACGGCAGGGGTCCCAAGTTCAAATCTTGGCAGGACCATATACTATTTCCTAGAAATAGTATCCTATCAAGATTCTTAATTTCCACTTCCAAGTTCAAATTCTTCAAAATCACCGATCTTGAATGAACCAGAGATTTCCAATCTCTGGACTTGGCAGGACCAGACATAAACTTTCTCATCCCCTCCATGCATTGTTAAGTAAGCGGGAGCTATTTTAGCTAAAAAAATTATTTCTTCTTGA
>CAZOQD010000116.1:0-2775 GCA_964581925.1 Candidatus Woesearchaeota archaeon | reverse complement strand
TATAGGGACTATTGTTATATTGGTTTTGGCTATGAGTATGTTGATATTAGGATTAGTTCTTGTTAGAACTATTTTTACTGGGGCTAAGTATAATGTTGAGACTATGAATAAGAAGGTTGAGGCGGAGATTGGGAAGTTGTTTGTCGAGGATCAGAGGGTTGTGCTTTATCTTCCTAATAGGGAGGCTGAGATTAAACAAGGAGACCCTTATGGGCTTGGGTTTGGTATTCAGAATTCGATAGCTTCTCAAAAGTTTCGATGGAATGTTGTAGTGGAGGATGATAAGATAAAGAAAAAGTGTGGTGTTAGTGAGAGGATTGCTGAGGATTGGATTGTTACTGGAGGGAGTGGGAGTGCTCAAATTGATAGTGGTCAGAAACATCTTAATTTGATTAGATTTAATATTCCTGAGTCTACTGTTAGTGATATTAGTACTTGTATAATTAGATATAAGCTTGTTATTAAGAAAGAAGATGCACAACCTTATCAGACTGAAGTTTTTGATGTTGTGGTTAGTTGATTGGTAGGAAGGTTTGTATATTTTTGATATTTGTTTTTATTGTGGTGAATTTGATTGGGAGAATTACTGGGGCGGGATTGGAGGATTATCAACTTAGAGTTGCTGATTATATTCCATTTGGAATTGGCGCGAGTCTTTATGTGAGTAGGAATTTAGACTCTTTTAGTGAAAGTAAGACGACATCTTTTATTGGGGCTTGTGTTGGTACAGCTAATGTTCTTGTTAGTGTAGTTTTATTAGATAGTCTTTATAATTAAAATCCTAACATTTTTATAGCTTAGTTGTTATTTGTTTTTATTACGATGGTATTAAAGTTATATAATACTCTTGGAAGAAAGAAGCAAGTGTTTAAACCTCTGAAGAGTAAGAGTGTTGAGATGTATAGTTGTGGGCCTACGGTTTATTGGTATCAGCATATAGGAAATATTAGGTCTTATGTTTTTGCGGATGTGCTTAAGAGGGTGTTGAATTATGATGGGTTTAAGGTTAAGCAGATTATTAATATTACAGATGTTGGGCATTTAACTTCGGATGGGGATGAAGGAGAGGATAAGATGGAGAAGGCGGCTAAGAAGGAGGGGAGAAGTGCTAGGGAAATAGCTGATTATTATTTTAAGGTTTTTGAGAAGGATTTGGATAGTGTTAATTTTATTATGCCGGATAAGTGGGTTAAGGCTAGTGAGCATATTAAAGAGCAGATTGATATGATTAAAAAACTCGAGGAGAAGGGGTTTGCATATAAGACTGATGATGGGGTTTATTTTGATACTTCAAAGGTTAAGAATTATGGTGAGTTGGGTTTGTTGAATAAGGAAGGGCTTGAGACTGGGAAGAGAGTTGATTTGGGTGATAAGAAGAGTAAGACTGATTTTGCTTTGTGGAAGTTTTCTGAGAAAGGTAGTAAGAGGCAACAGGAATGGAAGAGTCCTTGGGGGGTGGGGTTTCCGGGGTGGCATATTGAATGTAGTGCGATGAGTAGTAAGTATCTCGGTAAGAGATTTGATATTCATACTGGGGGGATGGATCATATAACTGTTCATCATACTAATGAGATTGCGCAGAGTGAGAGTGCGTTGGGGGTTAAGGGGTGGGTTAAGTATTGGTTGCATGGAGCGTTTCTGAATTTTGGGGGTGAGAAGATAAGTAAAAGTAAGGGAGGATTTTATACTTTGACTGATCTTTTTGAGAAAGGATATGATCCTTTAGTTTTTAGATATTATTTACTTACGGGACATTATAGGACGCAGATGAATTTTACTTTGGAAAATTTGGATAGTGCTAAGACTTCTCTTAAAAGGTTGAAGAATATACTTAGTGAGGTTGAGGATGATGGGGAGATTAATGAGAAGTATTTAGGGAAGTTTGAGAAAGCGATTGATGATGATTTGGATATGCCTGGGGCTTTAGCTGTGTTGTGGTCTTTTGTTCGAGATTCTAAGGCGGTTGGTAAGGTTAAGACTGTTAAGAAGATGGATGGTGTTTTTGGGTTGGATCTTTTGGTTAGTGAGAAGTTGGAGGTTCCTGTTGGTGTATTGAAGTTGGTTAAAGATAGGGAGAAAGCTCGGGTTGAGAAGGATTGGGCTAAGGCGGATAAGTTGAGAGATGAGATTGCTAAGAAAGGTTTTAAAGTGGATGATAGTAATGATGGGAGTAAGGTTAGTAAGATGTAAGAAGATATAAAAAGGAGTTTGGTTTGTGGTAATTATAAAATGAGATTCGCTGAGATATTTGCTAAGAGTTTTGATGAGTATAAGAGGAATTTTAAGAGCATTTTTAAGTTGGCGTTTGTTTTTGTGGCGATTCCTTCTTTGTTGGGGGTTATTGTTTTATATTTGATGAGTCTTAGTGATCCGGTTTTTTATAGTGCTTTTGTTAATGGTGATTTTGAGGGGCTGAGTGCTATGTTTTATTTTGTTATTTTTTTATTGTCGATAATTAGTGTGGTTTTGTATGTTATGTTTGAGGCTGGATTGGTTAAGGAAAGTTTGAGGGGGCGGATTGGGTTTGGGGCTTCGGTTAATTCTAGTAAGAAGTATTTTTGGAAGTTTGTTTGGTATGGTATAGTTAGTATTTTTTTACTTGGGTTGTTGTTTTTGGCTTTTGTAATACCTGGGATTATTTTTATGATATATTGGTCTTTGGCTGTTTATGTTTATCTTGATAGTAAGAAAAGTGTTATGGAATCGTTTAGGACTAGTTTTCATATGGTTAGAGGGAATTGGTGGAGGATTTTTGGGTATACTATATTGGTAGTT
>CAZOQD010000115.1:0-2809 GCA_964581925.1 Candidatus Woesearchaeota archaeon | reverse complement strand
AGTCCATGAAGCAGTATGTTACGGCGTGGCCCATGTGGATTGGGGAGTTGATGTAGGGGGTGGGGTTAATAGTGTTTTTAGGGTGAATAGTGAGTATGATTTTTGTATTGAGACGATTCATAAGAGTATTAAGGAGTTGGATGAGTTTTTGCATAAGTTAGAGGATGAGTATATGTTGAGAGAGTATAAGATCTATTACTTAGTGGATGAGGTTAAGAGAGAAGGTTTTTGTTTTTAATTCCGGAAAGTTTCCGGGAACTTAAGGATAACACTTATAAATATTTACTCTGTCGTGATTAATATATGGAAGATATTGTAAAAGGGATAGGGAATGTGGATTTTGAATTGACATACTTATGTAATTTGGAGTGTCTACATTGTTATAACCCCTCTAGAGAAAGGGTTAATGAATTAGAAACAGAGAAAGTAAAAAGTATAACTAAAGAAGTGAGAGAAGTAGGATTTAAAGAGATCCACTATAATGGGGGGGAACCCCTAATAAGAAAAGATATATATGAAATACTGGAGTTTGCAGGCAAAACTGGTTTAGAAACATTATTAGAAACTAATGCAACATTACTAACAGACCCTGGAAGACTCAAAGCAATACCTGGTTTGAAAATAAGGGCTAGCATAGATGGTTCAAAAAGAGCACACAATGAAATTAGAAGATCAAAAAATGGGTTAGATGTTTATAGTAGAGCTTTGCAAAATTTAAGGAAGGCAAAGGAAGTTGGTTTGCCTGTACAATTAACTTGTAGTGTGAATGGTATAAATTATAAGGAAATATATGGAATGGTTGAGGAGATCTCAGAATATGGTTTAGAAAATGTTAGGCTTAGATTATCTATGCCTACTGGATTTGCAACAAGAAATTGGAGAAGTTTGGCCCTTTCTATGGATTGTGTGGAGGAACTAGAAAGACAAGTAGAATCTATAAAACATCATTTCCCCCATATAGATTTTAAAGACTCAACTTTAATTAGAGGAATTCCGAAGTTTGAACCACGATTTTTTATAGATCCCAGAGGTTTAGTAAAGCCTTATCCATTTATAGAATATTTTGCAGGAGACCTTAGAGAAGATAGTGTAGAAGATGTATTGGGAAGGATTCCTTCTTTCAATTTGCCTAAAGAGGATGAAAAAACTATGGTGGATTATCTCTCTTCTTTGGGAATGATTAATGGTGGCCAAAGATGAATGATATTAAGAACTTAGTGAAAATTAGAAGTGGTTTGTTACAAGAATTAAGAAACTACTTATTGGAAAGAAGTTATGTTGAAGTTTCTACACCTAAGATTAGTTTTATGCCTACAGATCAAGACGACCATCTTTTTGGAGTTAGTTATTTTGGAAATCCTGCATATTTAGTGCAAACCCCCCAATTTTACAAACAAGGTTATGTTTTTAATGGGATAGATTCTGTTTTTGAAATAGGTCCTGTGTTTAGGGCGGAACCAAGAGTTACTAAAAGACATTTAAGTGAGTTTTCTAGTTTAGATGTAGAATCTATAGAATTTACTAGTTTAGATAAATTAATGGACTTTGAAGAAGATTTGTTAAGAGAAGTGACTGGAAGATTAAGTGAAAAATATGAGATTGAGCCTTTGAAATCTTTTGAAGTTGTGTCTTATAAGGACGCTCAAAAATTATTGAGTTTAGACTCATCTGAGCCAATAGTAAATGTGCATGAACAAGAATTAACTGATGCTGTTGGAAAAGATGGTGTTTTTTTAAGAGATTATCCTTCTAATGAAAGGGTATTTTATTATGAGGATGAAAGGGGGGTTTCTGTAAGTTATGATTTGATTGCAAGAGGTTTAGAAATCACTAGTGGAGGAGTTAGAAAAACTTTAAAAGAAAAATTAATAGAGAGTATGAAAAGAGATGGTATTGACTATAGTAGATATGGGCCTTATTTAAGTATGTTTAATAGTAAAATACAATCACATGGTGGTTTTGGTCTTGGGATAGAAAGATTAATATCTAGGCTCTTATTTATCGAGGATATAGCGAATGTTGCACCTTATACTAAAAAGCCAAATACAAACGAAGAGAGTTTAGAATGGAAACAATAAAAGGAAAGACTAAAAATGAACTTGGAGAAAACCTAGTTTATGAAGTAAATAGACTAGGAGATAGTTCAAAACCAAAGGTGTTGATTCTTCATGCTTTTACTGGGAAGAAAGAGAATAAAACTATTAATTATTTGGCTAAAAATTTACCAAGTGAAGGATATACTACAATACAATTTGATTTTTCAGGACATGGGAAAAGTGAAGGAAATATGGAGGATGCTACTGTTTCAAAGCAGTTAAAAGACATACAAGCAATAATTAAAGAAGTTGAGGGGGAGTTAATTGTGGTGGGCAATAGTTTTTCAGTTATCACTGCTTTAGCCTTTTCTAGGATAAATAAAGTTAAAGGTTTGATCTTGTTATGTGGGAGAGCCAAATATTTAGATTATATTAATGGGTTGGTTAAAGAGGATGGAAAGTATAAGATTTTTGAGGGGTTTTATATTGGAGAGAATTTTGTTGAAGATTATAAGAAATATGATCCTTTGAAATTAATAGAATCTGTTGATGTTCCTGTGCTGATAGTTCATGGGGAGAAAGATGAAGTTGTTCCTTTGGAAGAAGCAAAATTATTTTATAATAAAACTAAAATGGGGGAATTGAAAGTGATTGAAAATGCAGATCATAGATTTATAGATGTTAAATTTAAGGAAGAGGTTTTGGAAAGTGTTATTAGTTTTTTAAAGAAATTGGTTTAAATAAAATTATTTTTTTATGTTTTTTAATAGGTT
>CAZOQD010000114.1:0-2856 GCA_964581925.1 Candidatus Woesearchaeota archaeon | reverse complement strand
ATAAAACTTTTGAGAATTATTACTTCTTCCTAATCGGCCTAAACGCAGTCTTCAAACACTTCCTACATCTAACCTTCTGTTCAATTATCTTCCTAGGATCTGCCCGAAGCTTAGCCTTACAATTCTTACAAACAAACATATTCTTGTACAATCGAGCCTGCGTAACTGGTAATTTTGTTGCCATTTAAATTCTCTTTATACTTAGAACTCAATTATTTACTATTTAAAGTTTCCTCTTAATTATCTTACTCCCCTCAACATCCCAATACTCCACTTGATCCTCTTCTTTCAAATCATCCTTCAAATCCTCAGGAACCGAAAGCTCAAAAGTCTCAAAACTCTCCAAATCCATAACCGTAGCATTCAACCCACTAATCGACATCAACTGCGCCTTATTCTTATTTATCATAGGAACATCCAACCTATCATGCCCACCCATCGCAAACACCTTCTTCTTCCCATCAATAATCCCAATCGCCTCTATCCGACATTTCGCATGCCCATGCTTTCCAGTCTTACTAATATCATTAGTCCTAACAATACAAGCAACCCCATCAACCATAATCGCCGCACCAGTCCTCGCCTCCGCAGCATTAATTAATTTAAAAGCCATAACAACTAAATCAAAATTACATTTATAAAGTTTTAGTATATCTCACTTATTATCTCTAAACATTTCTTAACTTTGCAAATCGTCTTACAAATTATTCATTAATTATCTAGCCTCAAGATTTGTAGCCTCAAATGGAATCTCACTTTCATACAAAAAATCAACTAAGAACTTATTTGGAATATTCCTCTTCCTTGTTCCAGGAATTCTATATCCCTTTAACATTCCAGAATCGACCCATTCCTGAATTTTCTTAACACTAAATCCACTAATTTGAGCTGCCTGGGTCGTAGTGTAAACTTCATCATTATAATATTTTTTCATTGGATCATCTCCACTATCATCTTCATAACCAGAATCAACCATCATCTCTCAAATACTATCTAATATATAAAAATTATCCCAACCAACAACAACCTTTTAAACTCTCATTCTAAATAAAACCATGACAACAATTCAAAAAAACGATTTCATCGAACTAGAATTCACTGGAAAAACCAACGATAGAATCTTTGACACAACAAATCCTAAGGAAGCCGAAGAGATAGGAATTGAAAACCCTAAAGACATCAAACCTCTAACTATTAGCGCTGGAAATGAAATGATGCTTAAAGGCCTAGATGAACAACTAGAGGGAAAAGAATTAAACAAAACCTACAAAATTCACATCCTACCCAACAAAGCTTTCGGCCCAAGAGACCCAAAACTAATCAGAACCTACGGCCTAAACAATTTCAGAAAAAACAACATCGACCCTTATCCAGGAATGGCCCTCCAACTTGACAATCAAGTAGTTAAAGTCCTTTCAGTTTCGGGAGGAAGAGTAACCGTAGATTTCAACAACCCTCTAGCAGGAAAAGAAGTTGACTACACTTACAAAATAACCAAAAAAATAACAGACGACAAAGAAAAAATAAACGCCTTACAAGATTTCTTCTTCAAACAACAATTTGACTTCACAATCAAAGACAAAAAAATAATTTTCAACAAACCAGAAATCAAACCTCTCTTAGAAATGCTAGCTCCAAAGTTCAAAGAAATGACTGGATTTGAATTTGTTGTTGAAGAAAAGAAAGATTCTAAAGAAAAAAAAGAAGAAAAGAAAATACAGAAAGATTCTAAGGAAAAAAAAGAAGAGAAAGAAGATAAAACAGAAGAGAAAAAGTAAATTTTCCAATTCAATTACCCTTACTCAAAAACAACCTTAAAACCCCAATAATCTTTATATATCAACCACAACTTCCCAGACGATGGAAGAGGATTTCAGAAGAGAGGAATCAAATGGGGAATATTCTGATAAAGAACAATCACCTAATCCGAATTTTAATAAAGACGAACATCCTCCAAAATTCCACATGTCCGACAGTCCAGATCAAAAAGGATTTCAATCATCTCCTTCACACGCACCGTATTCACCACCCCAATCATCTTCAACACCCTCACAACCCTCTACTCAATCATCATCTGCCTCACAATCAACATCTAGTTTCGGAATAGACACAAAAAACTTACCTGCTTCAAGCCCTTCTTTAAGGATGAATCCAGGAACCTCTGAGATAGATAGAGAATTAGAAGAACTATTAAACAAACAACATTCAAAAGTAAAGGTTTTCGGAATAGGGGGTGCAGGAGGAAACACAATCAGCCGAATGAAAGAAATCGGAATCAAAGGCGGAGAATTCATTGCACTAAACACCGATGCCCAAGACCTATTATATTCTAACGCAGATCACAAAATACTAATCGGTAAAGAACTAACTATGGGATTAGGGGCTGGAAACGATCCAAGAGTGGGTGAAGAGGCAGCCCACGAATCTGAACAAGAAATCAAAAAAACAATAACTGGAACAGACATGGTTTTTGTAACTTGCGGTATGGGTGGTGGAACCGGAACCGGAGCAGCACCAGTAGTTGCAGGCCTAGCAAAAAAACAAGGAGCCCTAACAATAGGAGTTGTAACCTTCCCTTTCACAATAGAAGGAAGAAAAAGAATCGAAAACGCCGAATATGGTTTAGAAAAAATGGAATCAATGGTCGACACCTTAATAGTAATCCCCAACGATAAACTTCTAGAAATCGCTCCCGAACTACCTTTACAAACTGCCTTCAAAGTAGCAGACGAAATCCTAACCAATGCAGTAAAAGGAATAACCGAACTAGTAACTTCTTCTGGATTAGTAAACTTAGATTTCGCAGACATAAAAGCAGTAATGTCAAACGGCGGCGTCTCATTAATCGGTGTAGGA
>CAZOQD010000113.1:0-2869 GCA_964581925.1 Candidatus Woesearchaeota archaeon | reverse complement strand
TGGTGATGGGAAGGGTAAGGGTGGTGAGGAGTTGAAAGGAGAGGTTAGGAATGCTCTTGCTGATGGGAGTAGTGAGTTCTTGCGGCCGATGTCGGGGAGTGCTAGGATGTATCCTGAGACTGATTTGCCTTTGCTTCGGATTGAGAAGAAGATTGTTGATAAGGCTAAGAGGAGTTTGCCTAAACTTCGGAGTGAGGTTAAGAAGGAATTGGTTAAGAAGGGGTTGATGGAGGAGGAAGTAAGTGGGTTGTTGAAGAGTAGGAAGATTGAGGAGTTTAATGGGTTGTTTAAGATTCTTAGGGATAGTAGGTTTGTGTTTAGGGTTTTGATTGAGATTCCTAAGGAGATTGGAAGGAAGGAGGGGAAGGGTGTTGAATCGGTTGGTGATTTGTTGACTATTGATGTTGTGGAGAGGATTATTGAAGGGGTTAGTAATGGGGAGATTGATAGAGGAGATGTTAAGCATGTTATGGAGGAGATTGTTAAGGGTGAGTCGGTTGAGGATGCGGTTAGTATGGAGAAGGTGGATTTGGGAGATGTTGAATCAGAGATTATTAAACTTGTTAAGAAGAAGCCGGGGCTTTCGGTTGGGGGGTACATGGGGTTGATAATGGCTCGGTTTAAGGGGAAGGTTAGTGGGAAAGAGGTTAGTGGGATTTTGAGTAAATTGGTGAAATGATAGTTTTATAAATTCTTGTTAGATTGTTTTAAGATGTTTAGGACACATAATATAGGTGAGGTTAATGAAAAGTTAGTTGGGAAGAAGGTAAAGCTTTGTGGGTGGGTGGATAGTATTAGGGAGCATGGGAAAGTTATTTTTCTTGATGTTAGAGATAGGTATAGTAAGATTCAGGCTGTGATTGTTAAGAGTAATGGTGATTTTTTGTTGGCTAAAGGATTGACGAAGGAGAGTTGTGTGTTGGTTGAGGGAGAGGTTAATGCTCGGCCGAAGGGGACGGAGAATAAGGAGTTGAGTACGGGGAAGGTTGAGTTGTTTATTGGGGGGCTTAAAGTTTTGAGCAAGAGTGAACAGATTCCATTTGAAATTAATGATGATATTGAGAATGAAGATTTGAAGCTTCGTTATAGATATTTAGGATTGCGGGGGGAGAAGTTGAAGAATAATATTATACTTAGGCATAAGGCTATTAGTTTTATTCGGGGGTTTTTGGATAAGGAGGGGTTCTTGGAGATTCAGACCCCTATTTTGACGAAGTCTACTCCGGAAGGGGCGAGAGATTATATAGTTCCTAGTAGGAATTTTCCTGGGAGCTTTTATGCGTTGCCTCAGTCTCCTCAACAATATAAACAGTTGTTGATGGTGGGTGGGATGGATAAGTATTTTCAGATTGCGCCTTGTTTTAGGGATGAGGATGCGAGGGCGGATAGATGTCCTGGAGAGTTTTATCAATTGGATATGGAGATGAGTTTTTTTGAGAGGGATGATGTTTTGGAGTTGACTGAGAGGTTGATGATTGAGATGGTAAAGAAAGTTTTTCCCGAGAAGAAGTTTACTCGGGTTCCGTTTCCGAGGATAAGTTATGATGAGGCTATGAAGAAATATGGTAGGGATAATCCGGATATTAGGAAGAATAAGGATGATAAGAATGAATTGGGATTTTGTTGGGTTGTGGATTTTCCGTTGTTTAAGGAACAGAAGGAAGAGGATTTTTTTCATGGGGCTGGGGAGAGGTGGGGGCCGAGTCATCATATGTTTACTTCTCCTAAGGAAGAGGATTTGAAATATTTGGATGATAAAAATGCGGGTAAGGCGAAGTCGTTGCAATATGATCTGGTTTTGAATGGGTATGAAGTTGGGGGTGGGAGTGTTAGAATTCATGATCCTAAGATTCAGGAAAAGATTTTTGATTTGATTGGATTTACTGATAAGCAGAAGAAAGAGTTTGAGCATATTATAACTGCTTTCAAATATGGTGTTCCGCCGCATGCAGGTGTTGCTCCGGGCATTGATAGATTGTTGATGGTTATTTTAGGTGAGAAGAGTATTAGAGAGACTATTGCGTTTCCTAAGAATCGAGAGGCTAGGGATGTTACTATGGATGCTCCATCTGGAGTTACTGCTCATCAGTTGAAGGAAGTGCATGTTAATGTGGATGTGAAGGAGAAGGAAGGTGTTGTTCGGGGGAAGGTTAAGGAGGCTAAGGGGGTTGGGAAGAAAGTTGGGAAGAAAAAGAGCGTTAAGAAAAAGAAGGGTAAGAAGGGGTAATCTATTTTTTGATTACAATCAGGGGGACATATAGTTCTTCTTTTGATAGTCCTCCGTGCTCGCCGATATGAAAGTGTTCTTTCTTTTGATATGAGGAGTTATCGTAGATACTATAATTGTCTTTCATAATAAGTGTATAATCTCCGATTCTGTCTTTGAAATTTTTATGAGGATTAAATAGGCCAAAATATTTCTTTTTTATTAGATCCTCAGATTTATGGACTTCACAATATTTCTTAAATTTTGTTTTTTTATATTTTAAAAAATCTTTTTCTCTTGATGGTTTTACATAACAATAAGCAAATCTGTGTTCACCACATAATGGCATTGAAAGAGTTTCCTTTAGTTTAGGATGGTTTCTCATATTTACTAATTTGTTTTTTGTTGTATCAATCATTCCATGATCGGCGGTTATGATCAGAGTTGTATTTGTTCCTTTTAATGAATTGATGAAGGTTTCCATTCTTTTGTTGAGTTTTTTGAAATGATCTAAAACTTTTTTACTGTTGCTACCATTTTTATGGCAGAGAGAGTCATGGTCTGAATAATAAGCATATATGTACTTTTTTTGATTATTTGAATTTATGATTTCTTTTATTGCTCTAAAATATCCTTCCATTTTGTTAAATCCAACTTTTTTTG
>CAZOQD010000112.1:0-2982 GCA_964581925.1 Candidatus Woesearchaeota archaeon | reverse complement strand
TAATCCTAATATCAACATACTCATAGCCAAAACCAATATAACAATAGTCCCTATAGAAAGCTCAAGCGCACCTTTCTTACCAATTTTAATTTTTCTTAATTCCATCTTCCTCTTTTACCTAACATCTAATAAACAATATCTTTTATAAATGTTTTGAAACAGTTATCCATAGATTTTGGAAGCCTATATCATTACTACTAAACTTCCCTCATCCATCAAGATAATAATCTCAGTCAAAAAAGAAAGCCCGACGAGTTGAAACCGCTTTAGTATATTTAATTAAGGAGTAAAAAGAGCATATCTGAAAAGATTTTTCTTTCATGCTATTTTACTTTATTTATAATTTGTTGAAGTTTTTCTAAAAATTCTTCACTATCTACAAAGTAATTGGGGTATGCTTTTCTTAGATCATTAGTTGTATCTGCACCAACAAGAACAACATCATATGCTTTTTTCCCTTGATTTCTTTTTTCAGCTTGATTATAATCTAGGATAGCCATCTTTTCTTGTTCTTTAGTATATGCCCGTAAATTAAGTCTTCCTTCTTCAATATCTAATTCTAGAAGGAAAAATTGAACCTTGGGTTTTTCCTTAGTTACCTCTCGAAAAACTTTAACTGCATGAGTCCACCCTCCCATTACTTTAATAACTTGTAATTTTTTTTCCTGTGCTTTAATCTGAAAATATAATTCTTTTTTATTTTTTGGAGTTCCTGGAATTGCTGGAGTTTTTTCAATTATAGCAAATGCTGAACTCACTAATCTAAAAAAGTCTATCCACTCTTTTTGACCCTCATTAGATTTTATTGCTTGTCTTGTAAAAAAGTCTACTATTTCAATTGCAGTTGCCCATAAGTGTTGTAATTTAGATCTTATTTGAACTTCCACTAATAATCTATTAAAATCTTGCTTACCTTTTTTATCACTATTATATCTATAAATTAGATGGGTACTTCTATATCCATCTTTTTTTGGAATCATCATATAGTCTTTTTCATTCACCTGAACATGTTTAATATGTCCTTTAAGATAATGTTGCTCATATAGTTCTCTTGCTTGTTTTATAGTGGGCATAACAACTCTACACCCAGCAATATCTTGCATTTGTGATAATTTCATTGTTGGCTTGTCTCCTTGATAAATCCTTTTTAGTTTCCTTATAATTGAAGGTAATCTCTTTAATCTTTGAACAGCAAATGCATCTTTATCCATCTTTTCAGAAACATTTTTTAACCTTTTCTTAAATATATGCATAGGATATCTATGAATTGCTCTCCAATTATCTAATATTTCAATAGCCTTGTTTTTATCTTCTTCAGAGCTTGTTTCATTAATCAAAATATCTCCAGCCCAGTCTACTCTTTTCTTACTATATCCTTCTGGTTTTATCCATTCCATAGTATGTTGCGCATTTTATACTATTTAAATCTTTCTTTTGCGCAACAATTTTACGTGTAAAATCGCTATTTTTAGCATAAAATTTATTTTCGCGCAAAATTACTATTATTATTATTATTATGTGTTATTAATTATATCAACATTCTTCTTACTGAGATAAAAACATTAAAAATATAAATTTAGCTTTTCTTCTAATTTTGCTGTCTTTTATCTACGCACCCTCAAAAAAACTCCCCATAAAAAAACCTAAGCAACCAAACATTCCCCAACACAAAATTAACAATCACAACCAAAGCAGCCAACCCAAGTAACACCTTCCCCACAAACCAAACCCACCCCCCACTACCCTTCGAACTCTTACCCAAAACCCCCTCAACCACATAATTCACATCATCCACAATCTTATCCCTCTTCTCATTACTTTTTTCTATTTCAATATCCTCCATCCTAATTATCTTCATCTTACAAAAATGGGGAAGGAGAGATTCGAACTCTCGACTCCTACGTCTTCAGCGTAGTGCTCTCCCCCTGAGCTACTCCCCCATATAATAATCATAAAATAAGCTTATATAAAGTTATCTCAATGCTTTATCCTAAATTTAAAATTATAGGTATCACTAGTTAATTCATACGAAGATTCCGACAACAATTGGCGATAAGCCTGAACACTTAAAGCAACTTTAACAAATCTTACATCCTTCCATTCACAATTATCTGGAAACAAAAAGAAAACCGTATTAGATTCATTACCATACACCTCTAATGATTTATCAGACAACTCCTCCCTACAATAAACCTTGCCTTCTAGTTTTCTTTCGCCAGATTCCGAACAAGAGATATCAACAAAAAAAGTCCCGTCTTCATAAGATACTTTCATCATCCCCCTATGAAAGAAACATATAAAACTATTACTGCATTAAAAAATGAGTGAGGAATAGGCCACCTTCTGTCGAACTCTCCAACAAGTTAGAGACAGTTCGCGTCAACATCCTACTTAGCGAGCGTACACAACACCTTTGTTTACTTTTCGTAAACCTCTTGTCTGTTACTCTTGCATCAACCAAGATACTCGTTTCATCAAATCCATGTCTTCAAAACTCCCCACAAAGGTTCACAGTTCAAACATGGCTGTGTCGTTTCTGTAATAGAGCTCGACCTCGCGATCGTCACTATTTCAGCGATGGTTCTTATCATAAGATAAGCTGATATAAATACCAGGATGGGCGGACCTTCCTCAGTTCACAAAAGTTTCACCTTTTGTGAAATCAGAAGTATAAAACTTCTGAGAACTTAGCGATTATAATTCATCACTTGTCAATTTAATGACTTAGCCCGATAGTCGACTACCTCACTCAATAATTCTAGAAAATAGTGGTATTTAAACCTATCTAAAACGAGATAGACATGGAAAGCAACTCCACTAATCTATCTTGTAATCAAATAAGAATAACTGACCACAAAACTTCACCTTTTCATCTACCTCAACACTAAAAAAATATCAAGGCTTATAAACTTAATTAAAATTAATAAAAATCCCATCGTTCGCTTCGCTCACTTCGCAGCAAGCTGCGGGGTATTTTTAACC
>CAZOQD010000111.1:0-2984 GCA_964581925.1 Candidatus Woesearchaeota archaeon | reverse complement strand
CTTCGGTATATGCATTATCTCATGAATTATAGTTTTTATCTTGTCCTCTTCAGATTGCCTATCAAAAGTCTTACTAATAACCTCAATAACATAAAACCCAATTTTCCGATTCATCCCCAACTGCATCGCCTTCCCAAGCGCATGGCACCTAGCTATCGTCCCCCGACTCTGACTCCCATGACTCCTTATACAACTAACACTATCCAACTTGACATGAGGAAACATCAACATACATATCTCCCTCATCAACCCATCTACATCCTCGGCAGCTTCGTATTTTATCGGCATTTAAATAAAAACATTTAATAACAATTTACCTCAACTATCTTATCCCTACTCTTCAACCCTTTAATAATTTTTATATCCTTAACTCTAACATTCATCCCCTCAATCTTATTTTTACCATTAAAATATTTCTTCAACACCCTAACCAACTCCAAATTAGCCTTCCCATCCCTAGCCACACTCTTCAAATTAACCAACAACTCCTTACCATTTTTAACTATCAAACTTTTCTCCTTCCCAACACTAACTCTAACTTTAACAATCATAATCCATCAAACAATTAAAACCTTAAAAACCCATCTCCCTTATCAATAAAAAGAAGATGAAATTTGGATTAAAAGACTATCAAAGAGAAGACATACTAGACCAATACGCAAAAAAAGCAGATTTCCTAGAAGTCCAAGGATTAAGAAATAAAAACTACGATTTCATAAAAAAATATAAAATCCCAATCGTGGTCCATGCCGAACATTTCTCATTAGGAATCAACCCCGCAAATCCAAAAATACGCCAACAAAATCTTGATTCATTAAATCAAGCTATAAAAATATCAGACATAGCAAAAGGCAAAAAGATAATCTACCATCCCGGAGACTTAAGAGATCCTGGCTGCACTGAAGAAATAGCAATAGAATTCATCAAAAATATCAAAGACAAAAGAATCATGCTAGAAAACATGCCCGGCATTACTAGTGAAAGACTCTGCAGAACTTCAGAACAAACCGAGAAATTCCTAAAACAAACAAACAAACATTTCATCTTCGATCTAGCCCATTGTATGATAACAGCCAACAAACTAAAAATCCCTCAACTAACTTTAATAAAACAATTCCTAAAACTAAAACCAATCCACTTCCACATCAGCGGTCAGGACACAAAATCCATTAAAGACGAACACCTAGCCCTAACCAACTGCGACATAAACTGGAAAGAAATCCTAGCCCTCTACCCAAAAGACGCAGAAATAACTCTAGAAGTTTCAAGAGACGTAGAAAAAACCCTCGAAGATTTAGAGATGATAAGAGAAATTGCGAAATCCATCAACTAACCAGTCTTCCCATTCAAAATAAAATCCAGCAAAGCCATTCTAACAAACAATCCATTCTCAGCCTGTCTAAAATAAGCAACTTTCTTATCATTCTCCTCAACACTCATAGGCAAATCAATCTCCTCAACATGAGGCAAGGGATGCAAAATCCTAACCCTCTCATTAATCAACTCAAAATTAAATTGATTGATCACAAACCTACCCTTAGCTCTCTCATAATCTTCAATACTCATCCTCTCTTTCTGAATCCTCGTCATATAAATAACATTAACCTCTCCCAAAATATTATTCAAGTCATTCTCCTCCCTAAATTTAACATTCTTCTCAATTAAATATTTCTTAATATCATCCTTCATTCTAAGATTTAATGGAGAAACAAAAACTATCTCAATCCCCTCAAATTTCCCCAATAAATAACACAATGACCTAACCGTCCTCCCATTCGCCAAATCCCCAACCATAGCTATCTTCAACCCATCCAAATTCCCAAATTCCCTATAAATAGTATAAACATCTAACAAGGCCTGAGTAGGATGTTGCCCTTTACCATCTCCAGCATTAATAACAGGCACCTTACTAACTTCCGAAGCCTTTCTAGCAGCCCCCCCCTCATTATGCCGAATAACAATACAAACACAATAATCATCAATTAGGCTAAAACTATCCTCCAAACTCTCTCCCTTCACGACAGACGAAAACTCCCGAGCATTTTCAGTCCCAATAACATCTCCTCCCAACCTAAGCATCGCCGACTCAAAACTCAACCTAGTCCTAGTACTCGGTTCATAAAACAAACTAGCCATAACCTTCCCCTTCAAACAATCACTCCCACTCCCTCTCAACTCATCAGCCCTCTCAAACAACTTAAATAATATCTCCCTAGAAAACTGCTGACTCTCGATTAAATGAAACATCTTACCTCAAAATAAAATACCTCAAAGAGTTTATAAAAATGATTATAATTACCTGATAACTTCTACACTATCATCACGAACTAACAACCCTTCCCCATCATTTAATACAACCACATCATTCTCACTTTCCTCTTTAAATTTATCTATAATTTCCTAATCTTTCCGATTATAGTGCGGAGCAACAACCTTATCAGTTAAGTTTAAACCAGTATGATCCTCAACGCCATAATCATTTGGATCAAAAGGAAGTGCCACGCCAACATCAGGACCAACCAAAATACTACCAGCACTAATTCCAATATAAGTAACCCCTCCATCTACCATTTCCTTTATTTTTTCATCAAATCCCATTTTCCTAACTCTATCCAACAAATAGAAAGTATTCCCTCCAGCTACAAAAATAACATCCATACCACTAAAATCTATATCATGAAAGTCTTTATCTAAATCACAATCAATGATATTCTCTCTATTGATTCCTATCTCAACAAGATCAGATTTATTTCTTTCTAAATAGGACTTATCTCTCTGAACATTTGCAGCAGTTGGTACAAACAACAACCTAATATCAGAAGCAGGTTTCCCAACTAATTCTAAAAACTTCCCTCTAAGCATTTCAGTATCCAATCCAGATGATGTTAATAACAATTTCATTTTACCTACTCACAATCTCCAACGCCAACAACTCACCTGAGTTGTGGAGCAGAGATTATCTTGTCATAATCTCCAACGCATCC